>CAZLGZ010000179.1:0-5461 GCA_964558965.1 uncultured Flavobacteriaceae bacterium | reverse complement strand
CACCAAAGGCAATCACTGTGACAATCATTCCCACCATAAAGATGTTGTAGGTAATGCGCAGGATGCGGTATTTACGGTCCAGTACTTTTCCTAAGAAATAAAGGTCTTTGGTCAAGGTTGCGTAGACGTAATCCTTGTCTTTGACTAATTCCGTGAGCGCCCATTCGTAATCGTTCAGACTCATTTTGTGGAAATTCCCGAAAAACAACAGATTGACCTTGCGGTCTTTGACGTCTTGGTGGGTGAATTCCCCAGAGGTGATATTGGGTCGAGTCGCCAAAATAGACAGCACCATAGAAACCACACTGAAGAGCACAAAAATCACTGTTGGGTAGATCAAGTAGGTGTTGGAAGGGTTATCCAATTTGGGGATGAGGTTAGCCAGGACCAAGGAGATGATGATGGCGTTTACCGAAAGCAAAATGTTGGCCTTGGTATCGGCGATATCACTTAGTTTCAAGTGGTTTTTTAAGGTCACTCGGTAGAGTGTTTGGACACTTCGGTCTGGACTTTCACTCTTGTATTTTGCCTTGAGGGCCTCCTTTTTTGCAATCTCTTTTTCGGTCTTTTTCTCTTTCAGCAATTGCTTGAGATTTTTGTCTTTGCCTTCCTGCCAAGTGTTGCGAGCGTACTCGGTGTAGTATTGGTGTTCTTTTTTGAAAAACTCAATATTCACATCCAGCCATTGCTTTGGCGTGTAGTCTTCTATCCCGAGTAGGGCCAATTCCTCACGCAGGTAGTCGGTGGTTTCCCAGTAGGTTTTCTTGGCGAAGTGAGAACAGTCGGCATCCCGGATAATCTTTTCGAGCTCGGTTTCGGGTTCAAAATGCCGTTGGGTGGCCAGAATGAGCCGCTTGACCAGTGCGGTACCTTCAGCTGAATACCCCTGTTGAGACAAAAAGTCTTCCGCCAGTACACAGCCTTTTTCTTCGTGATGGTCTAAACTGACGGTAAAGCCGGTGTCGTGAAACCAAGCCGCCAAAAGCAGAGCTTCCCCTTCAGCTTCTGCGACTCCACAGGCATTGATCAATTCTTTAGTACTTTTAACTACGCGCTGGGTATGCTTTAGGTTGTGGTATAAATACCGCTCGTCTAAACGATTTTCCAGCAAATCGGTCACGTGCTGTTCAGCTAATTGAATAATTTCCGACTGATTGTCTACCATATAGGGCAAATTACAAATAAAATAGGACCTCACTTTATGAAGTTTCTTCTCAGAATCCTTCCTCTTCTGTTGCTCAGCGCCTGTGCTACCCAGAAGACCAAATACGCCAGTCAGTCGAACTGGAAGGCCGAAACTAACGCTTCTCAAAGCACCAAAAGCTCACCGCTACTGCACCGGATGTACCTGGTAGGAGATGCCGGTTTAACCAAAGAAGGCCGCGATATGAATGCGGTTTTGGAGAGTCTGAAAGAGCACCTCGCAACCGACTCGGAGGCGGGGAGTGTTTTTTACCTGGGCGATAATATTTACCCTGCCGGGCTGCCTAAAAAAGGAAACAAGAGTTACGAAGACGCCAAGCACCAATTGGACGCACAGCTCCTGGCCGTTGAAGATTTCAAGGGCAAGGTCGTGTTTATACCCGGGAACCACGACTGGTACAGCAACGGTTTGAAGGGCCTAAAAAGACAAGAGGACTATCTCGAGAAAAAGCGCAAGCAGAAAGAGATTTTTGCGCCTGAAAATGGCTGTCCACTCGAAAAAATTGAGCTTAACGATCAGGTGATTGTCCTGGCCATCGATACCCAATGGTATATCACCAATTGGAACAAGCATCCGGGGATTAACGATGATTGCGATATCAAGAGTCGCGAAGCCTTTTTGGAGGAGGTCGAAAGCCAAATCAAAAAGAACCGTGATAAAACCGTCATTTTGGCTCTGCACCACCCCTTGATGACCTACGGTTCACACGGGGGGTATTTTTCGGCAAGCCAACACCTCTCACCAGTAGGAGGAATTCCACTCCCCGGTTTGGGATCCTTTTTACAATTGCTGCGCAGAAGCAGTGGAGCATCGAATGCCGATATGTCGCACCCGCGCTATTGGGAACTGCGCAAACGCCTTTTAACCCTGGCCCAGTACTCCGAAAGAGTGGTTTTGGTATCGGGTCACGAGCATACCCTTCAGTTCAACAAAGAGGCCAATACCCCTCAAATTGTGAGTGGCTCCGGAGCCAAGAAGGGCTATACAGCCCTGCGCAAGGGAAGCCTCTTTTCGACCGGAATGCGAGGCTACGCTCGTATGTCCATCTACGCCAATGGGCAGACCGAAGTGGAATTCTTCACCGTAGACGATAATAGCTCCAGAGAGAAGGTGTACCAAACCCAGGTACTGAAGGCCTTTAAACCCCTTTTGAATACCCGCCTTACCCAAACCGATTTTCCTTCTACGCAAAAGGCTTCTGTCTACAATGCAGAGGAAGTCGATAAGAGTGGATTCCACCAAGGGATGTGGGGTGAACGCTACCGGAAGTACTACGGGGTTGAAGTCGAAGCTCCGGTCGCCCTACTCGATACGCTTTACGGCGGCTTGACTCCGATCAGAAAAGGAGGAGGGCACCAATCCAAATCCCTTCGATTGCAACATGCTGACGGGCGTCAATTCGTTTTGCGGGCCTTACGCAAGAGTGCAGAACTCTATTTGCAGGCCATTGCCTTTAAAGACCAGTACATTGTCGGAGACTTTGAGGGAACGGTGACCGAAGGGATCATTCAGGATTTTTATACCGGCTCTCACCCTTATGCCCCCTTTACGGTGGCACCCCTGGCTAAAAAGTTGGGCATCAACCACACCAATCCGAAGTTGGTCTATGTGCCAAAGCACGCCGCCCTTGGCGGATTTGTCGAAGATTTTGGAGACGAACTCTACATGATTGAGGAGCACGTCTCCGGAGGCCATACCAGTGCTTCCTTTGGTGATGCCAAGGATATTTTAAGTTCAGATGACCTGATCCTAAAACTTCGCAAAGACGAGGATTTTCAGTTGGATCGCAAGGCCTATATACGGGCCCGTCTCTTCGATATGGTTTTGGGAGATTGGGACAGGCACCCGGACCAGTGGCGATGGGCTGAGTACAAAAATCCGGATGGCGGTAAAATATACAAACCCATTCCCCGTGATCGCGACCAGGCCTTTTCTCGAATGGGGGATGGCTGGCTGGTCGGTTGGGCTACACGTGTGGTACCTTCTTTACGACTCTTTGAAGGCTTTGAAGAAGAAATACGCAATGTTCGAGGTCTGAATTCTTCGCCCAAGACCTTTGCTCTGGATATTTCGCTGCTCAGCGGAACCTCTTGGGAAGATTGGGAGGAGCAAGCCCGTTTTATTCAGGAGAATTTGGACGCTCCAACTATTGCTCGGGGATGGGAAAACCTACCCGCCGAGGTGAGGGACCAAACCCAGGACGAATGGCAGGCCTATTTACTCAACCGTATTGGGCAGCTGCAGTCTACCGCCCGTGAGTACTACGCCGTACTTCATCGATTTGGGGTGGTTCGAGGTACCGATAAAGACGATTTCTTCCGCCTCCTTATGGAAGGGGATCATTTATTAGTCGAGGGTTACCGCATCAAAAAAGAAGGCAATGAGCTCTTTTTTAGTAACCGTTTTGATCCCAAACTCACCAAGGAAGTGTGGGTTTACGCTTTGGATGATGAGGACCGTTTTGAGGTGCTTTCGAACACGACCTCCATCAAGGTGCGCTTGATTGGTGGTCAAGGCAAGGACGATTACAGTGTGGCCAAAGGAGCCAAAGGAGTTCATATTTACGATCAAAAATCCAAAAAGAACGACTACAAAGAGGTGGCTTCTGGACGGGTACACAAAACAGACCGCTACTTGCTGAACACCTACCGACCTGATCTGGTGAAGGACAATGGTTTTCAATTACTGCCTTTGCTCGGTTTTAACCCGGATGAAGGGATGCTGGTCGGAATCAATACAGCCCTAATTCGCAGTGGTTTCAACAAACCTTACACGGCTAAGCACCAGTTGAGTGCAGGGTATTATTGGGCCAATAACGGTTTTGATTTGCAGTACAAAGGGCACTTTACCCGGGTCTTCGGCTCGGCCGGTCTGGAAATTGAAGGCCGTTTTACCAGCCCTAATTTCAGCAGGAACTTTTTTGGGTTTGGAAACGAAACGCCCAATAACGACGAAGAATTCGGTCTTGATTTTAACCGGGTTCGCACCCGAATTTTGCAAGGAGAGGCTCGCCTGCTGTGGCAGGGTGATTTGGGATCGAGAACCTGGCTGGGGGCCGGAGTCAACTCCTACCAAATTGAGGCCAGCTCGGACCGATTTATAGGTGACTTTTTACAAACCAATCCTTTGTCCGAAACCCAGTCCTTTGTCAAGTTATCGGCGGGCTATCACTTTGCAAATCTGGACAATGCCGCCTTTCCTTCTCGAGGAATGGTCTTTGGCTTGGAAGGGGCCTATTACCAGAATGTCGAAGGCACTGGAGGTAACTTCGCCAGTATTTTACCAGAGATTACTTTCTATCAATCTTTACTTGGCCAGGGCCAGGTGGTCTTAGCGACTAAACTGCAAGGGCAGCAAAACATCGGGGATGATTTTCTCTTTTATCAATCGGCACAACTCGGAGGGCGAACCGGATTAAGGGGTTTCCGATTTGAGCGGTTTAGTGGAAAATCGTCGTTCTCGCACAGTTCAGATGTGCGCTGGATTTGGGGAAAGCGTCGTACAGGCGTGCTTCCTATCCGCCCAGGGATTTTCGCCGGTGTTGATTATGGTCGAGTCTGGGCTACAGGCGATGATTCGAGACGTTGGCACAATTCCTACGGTGGCGGATTTTTCATCGATGGAGCCGAGATGCTCACTGCACAGTTGAGCTTGTTTAACAGCACGGATGGAGCCCGTTTTGTCTTTGGCTTCCAGCTGAGTCTCTAAGACTATTTGAGGGTATAGCGGTACAGAAAGCGGCCTTTTGTTTGGGATTGTTCGTCACTGATGAGCAAAGTGTTTTCCGTTTCAAAACAAACCGATTCCATCTGGGTGGGCCATTGTAAATCAATCATTTCTAATTTGGAATCGGCGAGTTGGTTAAAATTGGGATTTTTAATCAGCCACATTTTTCCATAACCCATGAGCACCAATAATTTTCCATTGGGTGACAAGTCCGCTGAAGTGACTTTACAAAAACTTTCAGTAGTGCAGGTGACAAAGCTCCCCAAGAATTCAGCCTCGTACTTCCCGGCTTTCGCAGGAATTCGGTAAATAAGAGATTCTCCGGTAAAGGGTTTGGTTCGGTTTTTTGTAAACAGGTAAAAGAAGCCTTCGTGGTATAAGAAGGCCTCAGTATCATACAGGCGCTTTTTGGCTTTGGGCGGAAAGTTCTTTTGCTCCGGGAAAGAAAAGGACACCTTTTCGGCCTTGATTTTGTCACCCTTTTCGGTTTCTGGGGGTGGAAGAAGATAAATGGCCAGGTCCTTACGGGCG
>CAZLGZ010000178.1:0-5512 GCA_964558965.1 uncultured Flavobacteriaceae bacterium | reverse complement strand
ATTTTAGGTCCATTGGTGTATGCCCTCTACTCGGAAGTGATGGACGTGAGCTATGGGGGAACCCTTCTTGTTTCTACACCTAAGTTATGGCTACAGGGGGGGTACAATGATTTTTATGGAGCCTCTGGAGGTGCCGGGGTAACCCTGTTCGGAAAGTGGTCTGTTGGTGGTTTGGTCGAGTTTGGATTAGACAGTCCAGTGAGTGACGCCGACCCAACCATAGAATTGGTTACTTCTTATCGTTTTGGTCCACGTAAGGCCAAAGCCAAAAAAGAGGAAGCGGAAGATCAAGATGAACTGGACCGCATTGCTCGAGCAGAGGAAGAAGCCAGAAGGAGAGAAGAGGAGCGCCAAAAGGCCATTGCTAAACAAGATTCTATTTATAAAGCCAGATTGGCCGAACAGAGACGCTTAGATAGCATCGCTCGTGCCCAAAGAGATGCAGAAGATCTCAACTTGAGAACTGACGAAAAATACGAGGAGGTAACCAATGCGGATGGATTGGCTCCGGGATACTATTTGATAGCCAATGTGTTTGCGACTCAGAAGTATTTTGAACGCTTTATGACGCGCCTGCAGCGAGACGGATTGGATCCCAAGTCGTTCTACCGCGGACTGAACGGCTACAACTACGTTTACCTCGATCGATTTAATACCTTAAGTGAGGCCCGAGAAGCCCGGGACACCCAATATTTTGGAAGGTACTTTGGCGAAACCTGGATTTTCAGGGTGAAGCAATAAAAGAAAGAAAAAAGCCAGGTGTACAACCTGGCTTTTTTTATGGAATACAAAGGCTAGTTCCGGCCTTATGAAGTCATTCTCAATTCTTTTTTGGTCAGGTGTTCCAAGTAAGAAACGGTGTTGATGAGGTATTTTCGGTCACGGGTTAAGGTGGCCATCACCACGCCTCCTTGCAGTATGGTAAAAAACTGTTTTGCAAATTGCAGTGGAGGCAGAGGGATGTGGAATTCATTACCCTTGACTCCTCTATCCAATATACCCGCTATTCGAGACTCAATTTCTTTGACGGTTTGCTTGGCCGCTTTAGCGAGTTCGGAATTGTTGTTCTGTGCATCTACGCCAACATTGACCAAGGGGCAGCCTCCCATAGGCATGGTGAAGGCATCGTAATGCCGGTAGAAGTGCAGTAGTCCGAAAAGTTGGTTTACTGCTTTTGGATCGTCATTGCTCACCCGGTCTAATTCACTCAGCAAAAGCTGACTGTTGTATTCAAAAGCCGCAAGGGCCAAAGCCAGTTTATTTTCGAAGTTTCCGTAGATCGCCCCTTTGGTCAGCCCCGTGGCCTGAGTCAACTGACTCATGCTTGTTCCTATATATCCGTGCTTGTTAAAAATAGGTGCTACGGTCTCGATGATAAACTGGGTGGTTCTTTCGGCTTTTCCGGACATAGGTGGTCAATTTACGCTAATATATAATATACTCAATGGTATACAAAAAAAGGGAGTCAACGACTCCCTTTTTTAATGATTAAGCTTGCTCCAAGCTCGGCTGATTCCGAAAGACCAGCTCATCTTCAAATTCATCCAACAGCAGGACGGCATTGGGCTGAATCCTTCCGGCAAGCAGTTCTTTGGACAAGCGATTTAAAACCTGTTTTTGAATCAAACGCTTAATCGGTCGAGCGCCAAACTGAGGGTCGAATCCTTTCTGTGCCAAATGGGCTAAAGCTTCTTCTGTGGCCTCCAAAACAAGGCCTTGACCTTCTAGTCGTTTATTGACCAGGCGCAACTGTAAGCGAACAATGTCGCGAATGTGTTCTTGTCCGAGCGGCGTAAAGAGAACGATATCATCTATACGATTCAAGAATTCCGGGCGTATGGTCTTTTTAAGTAAGCCCATGACTTCCGTTCTTGCTCTTTCCAGCTGGATTTCATCCGTTCCTTCTCCGAGGATTTCCTGTATGATCGGACTTCCCATATTACTGGTCATGATGATGACCGAATTACGAAAATCAGCCGTACGGCCTTTGCTATCCGTTAGGCGTCCTTCATCCAAAACCTGAAGCAAGACATTGAAGGTGTCTGGATGAGCCTTCTCGATCTCATCTAACAGAATAACGGAATAAGGTTTACGTCTGATCGCCTCTGTCAATTGGCCCCCTTCGTCATAGCCGACATATCCGGGAGGTGCCCCAATCAATCGACTTACCGAGTGTCGTTCCTGGTATTCACTCATATCGATTCGAGTAAGTGCCGACTCATCGTCAAAGAGGTATTCTGCCAGGCTCTTGGCCAATTCTGTTTTACCGACGCCGGTTGACCCCAAGAAAAGGAAGGAGCCAATGGGTCGGGCTGCATCCGCTAAACCGGCCCGGCTGCGGCGAATAGCGTCCGAAATGGCTTCAATCGCTTCCTCTTGACCAATGACCCGTTTGTGCAGTACATCTTCCAAATGAAGCAATTTTTCTCGCTCGCTTTGAAGCATTTTTTGAATGGGGATCCCCGTCCATTTGGCCACCACTTCAGCGATATCTTCTTGCCCGACCTCTTCCTTGATCAAGGTCTCGCTGTCTTCCTGCTGCTGTTCCATACTCCTTTGCAATTCCTGAAGCTCTTCGTCCAGTTGCTGAAGTTTTCCGTAGCGGATTTCTGCCACACGCCCATAGTCGCCGTTGCGTTCGGCCCGTTCCGCCTCCAACTTGAGTTCTTCTTGTTCTTTTTTCTTCTTCTGGATTCCGTCAACCACTGCGCGTTCCTTTTCCCACTGGGCAAAAATGGTGTTGCGGTTCTCTTTGAGTTGAGCCAGTTCCAAGTGAAGTGACTTGAGTTTCTCTTGGTCGTTTTCCCTCTTGATCGCTTCGATCTCAATTTCCAGCTGAAGAATTTTTCGGTCCAAAGCATCCAGTTCTTCTGGCTTGGAGTTGATTTCCATTCGCAGTTTAGATGCGGCTTCATCCATCAGGTCTATCGCTTTGTCCGGTAAGAACCGGTTGCTGATATAGCGCTGTGACAACTCTACTGCGGCAATCACAGCCTCATCCTTGATGCGAACTTTGTGATGAGATTCGTATTTCTCTTTGATTCCTCTTAAAATAGAGATGGCGCTTTCGGTATCCGGTTCATCTACCGGCACCTTTTGAAACCTTCTTTCAAGGGCTTTATCCTGTTCAAAATACTTTTGAAACTCGTCTAAGGTCGTAGCTCCAATAGCTCGGAGTTCCCCACGTGCAAGTGCTGGCTTGAGGATGTTGGCCGCATCCATGGCTCCTTGACCCCCTCCGGCACCCACCAGGGTGTGTATCTCGTCAATAAAGAGAACGATCCGTCCTTCTGCACCCGTTACTTCTTTGATAACAGACTTCAGGCGTTCTTCGAACTCCCCTTTGTATTTAGCTCCGGCGATCAGGGCTCCCATATCCAGGGAGTACACCTGCTTCTCTTTTAAATTTTCGGGAACATCACCTTGGACGATACGGTGTGCGAGCCCTTCCGCAATGGCTGTTTTACCAACTCCGGGCTCTCCGACGAGCATGGGGTTGTTTTTGGTGCGCCGCGAGAGTATTTGAAGAATACGCCGAATCTCTTCATCCCGTCCAATCACAGGATCGAGCTTGCCGGACTCTGCCATTTCGTTTAGGTGCCTGGCGTATTTGCCCAGTGCGTTGTACTGGTCTTCGGCGGTTTGAGAATTGGCGTTTCCTCCCTTGCGAAGTATTTCTATAGCTTCTTGAACCTTTTGAGGGGAAATGCCTTGGTCCTTGAGAAGCTTCCCGATAAAATCAGAGGAAGCGCTCAGTGCAAGTAAAAGGTGTTCCAGGGTCACAAACTCATCTTTCATTTTTTGAGCCTGTACCATCGCGTCATTAATCGTTCGAGCTGCTTTTGGCGAAAGTGAGATTTGACTGCTGCTCACCCGGGCTTTTCTTTCGAGTTCTCGGTCGACAATTTGTTGCAGGGTAGGGTAATCTGCCTGCAGATGTTTGAATAAATAGGGCAGTAGGTGCTCGTCTACTTGCCCCATTGCTTTAAAGATATGCAGGTCGTCTACCTCAGGGTGTTCCATACTCTGAGCTAAAACCTGCGCCTGCTGTAAGGTTTCTTGTGTTTTTATCGTCAATTTATTGGGATCCATAGCTTCTGTGTTTTGATCACTAGAAGTCAAATTCAATACCAAGGCTCAGGTCCCGTCAAAAAGGCAGAAAATCAAAGGAAATCACTGTCTTTTTGGCATTTAGGTATTCATTTTAAACCCGTTTAAGTCTACTTTTGCATTATGTTTTGGAAGAGAAAAAAGAAAGATACAGGAGCTAGCGAAGGAGCTAACCAACCGGATTTGTGGACCGCTCTGAGTCAAAGCGCTCAACTGGACGAGATTGCCAAGCAATCCGAAACCCGCCCACAACTTATTTTTAAGCATTCAACCCGGTGTGGAATCAGTGCAATGGTGTGGAGAACCTTCGAAAGAACATGGGCCGAAGGGGAGTATGCAGCCGATCTTTACGTCTTGGACCTGTTGAATTACCGCTCGGTATCCAATGAGATTGCGGAACGCTTTCAGGTGTTTCACCAATCGCCCCAATTACTGATTATAAAAAATGGCACCGCAGTTCTTCACGAATCCCACGGCGCCATTCAAGAGGTGCGTTTAAGCGATTATATCGATTAGGTCATTCCAAGGAGACCCGTCTCATGGCTGATTTAAACTGAGCTTTCAGGTCTTCGCCGGCATCGTATATCATTTGTTCATTGGAAGGAAAGGCGACTTCGCGCTGGCGGGTCCAATCCAACCAACCGTCGTCGAATGCTCTTTGATCGCCTTCGAAGCGTGCAAAAATGTGTTCAAAAATGAAACCACTCTGCAGAGGGAATTTTTGCACCAACTGCCCATTTCGACTATTGGTTATCCGAACTTGTGCTCCGAGGTTGGCTTCTTTAAATTGACGGAATTTGTAGAAATCACAACGAACTGTAATCAGCCGGTCGACTTCGATTTTGTTTCCTAAGCTGTCCTTGACCACCTCGCCATTATTGTCGCGCAAGAACTGAACGCCATCGACAATCTGCTTCTCACGACTGATTTGTTTTTCGATAATGCGCTCCGGAGAAACAAACAACTGATCGAAGTCAAGACTGACCTGGTAGTCGTAGTCTTTGGCTTGGGCTTGGGTGTGGTATTGAGTCCAGTAGGTTTCTAATCCGTACTGATCAATATCCAATAGCTCATCGACTAATCGTTGGGGCAGAACCTGCTCCGTTCTGTTTTCTAAATTCAGGAATACGAGTTGCAGGCCTTTTTCATGGGCTTTTTCCATGAAGCTGATCGTTTCTTTATACCCAGGATTTAAAGCATCCACTTGTTCAAAGAGTTGATGTACTCGACGGAAATCTCCTTTGGTCTGGCAAAGACCAAATTCCTGCACAGCTTGATTGTATTTGAACTCCGTAAGTGCGGTTTTGGTACGGAGTAGTTGATCGCTGTAGTCCGTAAATCTGAAACGGGCTTCTCTGTTTTCGTCTTGAATCCGCAAGGGCAGAAGGGGGCGAATACGTTC
>CAZLGZ010000177.1:1603-5545 GCA_964558965.1 uncultured Flavobacteriaceae bacterium | reverse complement strand
AAATGTTAAAAAAAGGAAGTAAACTCTACAGCATTTTAACAGGAACTTGTCCCCGCTGCCAACAAGAACGCATGTATGTGCATCGAAATCCCTACAACCCGGCCAAGTTGTTTAAAATGCATGAACGCTGTGGAAACTGTGGGGTGAAGTACAAAATGGAGCCTTCCTTCTTTTACGGTGCGATGTATGTGAGTTATGGCCTTGGGGTTGCCACAGCGGTCGCAAGCTTTGTGATCGCCCACCTCTTCCTCGATCTGGATCTGGTCCAGAGCTTCCTGGTCATCATCGGCGCCTTGGTGGCTTTGATGCCCGTTCTGATTCGCTTATCGCGAAACATCTGGATCAATTTCTTTTACAGTTACGAAAGCGAATTAGCGGAAAAATCTAGCTAGCGGCCCACTTATCCGCGAAGCGGGCGATATCCATCTCGGCAGGTAAGGGCTGCCCCTCTTCCATATGATTGAGTAGAAACTGAGCCGCAAAGGGGGCCGTCATGACTCCTCTTGAACCCATTCCATTCAGCACCCAGAAGGCATCGTATTGCGGGTGTTGTCCGACCAAGGGACGTCGATCGGTCACTGTGGGGCGCACGCCAGCCCGGTGATCCACCACTTCAAAATCGGCATCGAGGATCAGGGCGAGCTTTTCTAATAACTCGGCACGGGATTCCGCCGTGGGCGTATTGGTTTTGTCTTTCCATTTGTAGGTAGCGCCCACCCGGTAGAGGTCATCGCCTAAAGGAATAAGAAACACCCCGGCTTTGACCACTTTGTTTTCTTGCAGTCCTGGACAGTGAATGGTGAGCAGTTCCCCTTTGGTCCCGGTCAGGGGCAAATAGTCAAAAAAGGGATTTTGTCTTAGACCGTAGCCCTCGGCAAAAACAACCCCTTTGGCCTGAAGATCTTTATAGGTCACCCCGTTCGCTGTGGACTCCAGACAATCATAGTCTGCACGTTCTTCCAAAAGCCAGCCCTTATTGCGCAAGTAATCCAGATAGGCCTGCTGCAGGGCTGCCGTATCGACACGCCCGGTTTCTAGGACTTGCCCCAGTCCCTGAGTGGCTTTTAAAGAAGTATTGGTGTTGGGGTGCACTTTGGGTTCAACAAAGCGCTCTAAGCCCGGTTTATCGGCAGCAGCAAACCAATTGTTCTGCTCTTCTACGGAGTGAAAGATTCGGTAGACCGGTACTTTGTAATCCACGCTTTGCTGAAGTTTCGATTCGATGGCCTGGTAGAAAGTGTCAATCCCATCCATCTGCTCTTCGGCACGGTAGGCCAAGGTAAAACGCTTGAGGATAACCGGATTGTACAGCCCTCCGGCCACACCGGTTGCTCCCTGAGCCCCGTCTGCAATCATCCGAAAAGAAAGCCCTCTTTCTTCCAGCAAATGAGCCATGGCCAGCCCGGTCAATCCACCACCAACAAGCAGGTAATCCAGCATGGCACAAAAGTACGAGAGCCCAAACAAAAAAACCGCACCTTTTCAGGTGCGGTTAATACTTGTGAATTGGAGTGTTTTATAGGATAAGCCTAGTAGGCCCACATGTCTTGTTCGCGATCGCGAATAGACTCTTTGATCCGATTGGCTTCCAGCAGCTGGAAGAGAGCGTTGTCGAAAATGTACTCGTTGATATTTCGATCGCCTTGTACATTGTCTTCCCTGTAGATGACACCATTGAATCTCCTCGCATTTAAGAGCATGTCGAAAGAGATCGGCTGGGCCGAATTTCGGGAGTTAAACACCTTGGCATCGTGCAGCAATTGGCGTGCACTCGGATACCAAACCCAGAACAACTCGACTTTGTTTTCTCCAGGGTTTACCGATTCGTCATCGATAAAGTTTACGTCCGGAGCAACAGGAGCGATTCCGAGAATGCGGTATTTCAATTCTCCTTGGCGCTTGTCAAAGTACCAGATACCCTTCACACGGAACTCTTCGATGTCCGCACCGGAAATATCTCGGCGGTTAACAAACTCCTCAGACAATTGCTCACCAGCATTGATTTGCTCGTAACCCAAGTCTGTTGTATCGACCTTAGCTAAGGTTGCAGTCAACTCGGTAAACTTTCTCTTTTCGGTAAAGTAAGAGTCAGTATACGCTTCTAGTTTTCCACTTTTAACACCTTTCAGCAAAGTGTAGTACAAAGACTGTCTGTCCGTCCCTACCGTGTCGGTTGGGTAGTAGAGTGGAAAATTCACTCGCTCATCCAAGTCGATCACTTCCCATACGGTCTTCGACCAGAGAATATCTCTATCGTCTACATAACCGTAGGCCAGGGGCTTGTCGTCATCAGCCGCAATCTGCGCTGAAGTCTTACGACCTACATCTTCTGGACTCCTTGCGTTCAGGATGTTGGCCTGTGCAGACAATGAGAGCGGAAGGCATCCCACTGCAGCAACGATTAAAACTGATTTCCAATTCATAGTCATATAGTTATTAATTCGTAAGCTCTACAACCACCGGAGAAACTTTCTTCAACTTGTAGTTTCTGTTGTTGGTGATGTATGCTTTAATGTCAAAAATCTGAACGTTGTCGCCTCGCTTAGCGCGACGGATCGTACTCTTCGCCTGAGCGTTCATACGGTTACCTTTAACGACTACCGTGGGCTGTCCTGGCACTTTGAACTTGAACTCGCTTACCGCAATATTCAAATCAAAATCAAAGTCTTCCAGCATAGCTCCAACTGTAGCAATTTCCAGGTTACGTTTAGGCATCTTCACACTTCCAGCTTCTCCACGAAGGGTTCCGGAAGGGCGAGGGATATCTTTAATACGGAATTTCGCAGGAGTTCGGATCGTTGTACCGTCAGGCAAAACACCTGAAGCATTGATCGTTACTTCACGACCACTTCCTGGGTTCATGATGTACTTGCTACCACGAACTCTTCTTAGTCCAGGAGCACTAGCGGTTACTTTATCCTCAGCGATTCCAGGAATAGAAATCGTCATTGGGTTAGCAACACCACGATAAACCACGTTCATCTTATCCGCAGCAATGTTTGCAGCATTCGGCTTGTTGATGGTAGAGAAACGGCTGTTGGTCACTTCCACTTCGGTTTCTTCACCGTCCTGGCTGTAGAACAACTTTCCGCTCAACTCGTGATCACCAGCGTTACCAGCGCCGAACAACAGCTCAACACCACCAGAAACGAGTTTGTAATCTCTCCCTTCGCTCAAGGCACGACCATCCAACTTCAACTCCGCACGAATAGGCGTAGCAGAAGCATCGGTCTTCCCAATAGCCAACTTTCCAGAGAACTTCTCACCGGCATAAAATGCCGTTTTAGCAGGCTGCAACAAAGTACTGTAGGTATTCAAAGCAAGAGCTTGCTGGTAGTTCCCCTGCAACATCCCCTGAAGGATATCTTGCTCAGTAGCCTGAATATCATTTTGCAATTGGGTGATCTTAGTCAAAGAAGCGATAAGCGGGAAACCTTTGAAATTGTACTCCAACCAGTCACGCATATTATCTTCTCTGTCCTTTACCTCGTCCGTATTAAAACGACGCGCAATAGCTTCTTCAGCAGCGGTCATTTTTTCACCGTCGATCACCTTAAGAACATCATCACGGTACTTATTGATGCGATTGACAAATTCCTGTCCTTCTGGTTTGTAACCTTCGCCTTCAAAGAATGCGTTGTCGAGGTAATCCGCCTTATCCATCACTTGATAGTCTTCGCGGTCTTCAACATCGGCTTGCATATCTTCCTTCAACTTCGCGAGATAATCGTAGAAGTCTTTAGAAAGGGTTTTTACTTGCTCTGCCTTGTTGTAAAGGGCTTCGTATTTGGTCGGGTCTTCTTCTTTCTTTGTAGCTAGGCTCGCCAAGAAAGCTTCGTTAGACTCGATCTTTTTGGAATTGTCGTCTTCAAAACGCTTGTTCAGCGTTCCGAAAGCGGCCAAGACCTCTTTACTCATATTTAAGGCCAACATCGCGATGAA
>CAZLGZ010000177.1:0-1503 GCA_964558965.1 uncultured Flavobacteriaceae bacterium | reverse complement strand
AAATTGGCATCGATTTGGGCTTCTTTAAGAAGTTCGTCCAGTTTCCCGGAAAGTAGGCTTTCAGATTCACGAGCTAGAGCAGCTTCGTTTTTTCCTCCTTTTCCGTCTCCCTTCAATTCTGGGTAAACTAGGGACCAATCAAGATCTTCGTCGACTGGTTCGAATGCACTAATTGCAAAGATGAGGGCCTCTGTAATAAGACCGAGAGCCAAAAGTTGACTACCGTTAATTACACCTGGGATCTCCCAGTGAAGGATCTTGAAAAGCGCTCCGACGATAACGACTGAAGCTCCAAGACCGTAGGCCATGTTAAATAGCTTTTTTGTTGATTTAGACTGTGCCATGATTCAAAAATGATTAAAGTTATATGTATAAGTATTTGGTTAAAGATAAGATAGTGTTCTAAATAGCCAAGTATTACTGAGTTGAGTCCTCCTCACCCATGTAATCCTGTACCGTTCTGAACCCGATATAACTACGAGCTGAGTCCTGGTATTCGTAGTCACGAGTACTTACTTGTAGGAAGTAAGCAACGTCCTTCCACGATCCACCGCGAATCACCTTTCTTCTGTTCTGTGAAGAACCAGCGTTAGGGTTCATGGTCGATACGTATTCATACGCTCCCGGATCGTAGCTTGAGTTGGTCCACTCGGCTACGTTACCAGCCATATTATACAGGTTGTAATCGTTCGGCTCGTACGACTTCGCTTCAACAGTGTACAAAGCGTTGTCGGCCGCGTAATCCCCGCGCTGTGGCTTAAAGTTGGCCATAAAGCAACCGGTATCACTGATTACGTAAGGTCCACCCCAAGGGTAAGTACCTCCTTCGATCCCACCTCGGGCAGCGTATTCCCACTCCGCCTCCGTTGGCAAACGGAATTGGTTGACAAACTGCTTACCGCGGCTCTTTTGATCGTCGTTCTTGAATTTTGTTCTCCAGTGGCAGAATGCTTGCGCCTGTCTCCAGTTCACCCCAACAACAGGGTAGTCGCTGTAAGCATCGTGCCAGAAGTAATCGTTGTGCATTGGCTCGTTGTACGAGTACTGGAAGTCACGGATCCAAACCGTCGTATCCGGATAGATCTTCAGTTCCTCTTGACGGATGTAGTCTTTTCTGCGGCTTTGCTTTGAGCGAGCAGCAGACTCGATATCCATCCAAGTGTACTTGTACTTCAACTTCTCTACATCGATGGTGCGCTGACCGTTGTAGGTCTCCTCTTCACTTAGGTAAAGAGAGTCCATCACCTCAACATAGTATTCATCCGGATAGTCACTGGTATCCCAGATCAAGTCCACGTCCTTGTTCAAAGCACGTCCCTCGTATCCTGTTGGTCCCAGACCGGAATAGTTGTCGAGCATATAGCGCTCGTAGACTGAAATTTTTGTGGTATCTGCACTGGCGAAGGCGTACTCACCAATCCCGCCGTCGGCAGGAGTAAGTCCCAATTGGTCGGAGAGCTTGGCCAGTTCAAAACGTACAACTGAATCCTTAACCCATTCCAC
>CAZLGZ010000176.1:0-5577 GCA_964558965.1 uncultured Flavobacteriaceae bacterium | reverse complement strand
ATTTTTCTATAGGAGAGCGTGTCTGGATCGTAGTAGTACTTTACTTTAGACATGAGCGTAAATTATTCTATTTTTGGTCGGTATTTGGTAAACACACAAATATAGAAATTGTTTTGCTTAAAGCGTTAAAATTCACTAAACGCACACTATTCCAATGACTTCTTCCGAGATCCGCCAGGGTTTTTTGGATTTTTTCGAGAAAAAATCCCATAAAATAGTTCCTTCAGCTCCCCTGGTCATGAAAAATGACCCGACCCTCCTTTTTACCAACGCAGGGATGAACCAATTCAAAGAGTACTTCTTGGGGTTGAGTCAGGCCGAGCACCCTCGTGTCACCGATACCCAAAAGTGTTTGCGCGTAAGTGGGAAGCACAACGACCTGGAGGAAGTGGGGAAAGATACTTACCACCACACCCTTTTCGAAATGCTCGGAAACTGGAGTTTTGGGGATTACTTCAAAAAAGAAGCCATTGAGTGGGCTTGGGAATTGCTCACCGAAGAATTTAAAATTTCACCCGATCAGCTCTACGTCTCTGTGTTTGAAGGGAGTCAGGACGCGGATCAGCTCGAAATGGATAAAGAAGCCTATGCCTTGTGGTCGGCCATCGTGCCCGAAGACCGCATTATCATGGGGAATAAAAAAGACAACTTCTGGGAAATGGGAGATCAGGGCCCTTGCGGTCCCTGCTCCGAAATCCATGTGGATATTCGTCCGGAAGAAGAACGCAAAAAGACCTCAGGCGCCTCTTTGGTCAACCAAGACCACCCGGAAGTGGTGGAGATTTGGAACCTGGTCTTTATGCAGTACAACCGCAAAGCCAATGGGGAGTTAGAAAACCTGCCCCAAACCCATGTCGATACCGGGATGGGCTTTGAACGCCTTTGTATGGTGCTCCAAGGAGTGCGTTCCAACTACGATACCGATATTTTTACTCCCCTGATCCGGGAGATCGAAACCATCAGCGGTAAACGCTACGGTTCAGATGAAGAAACTGACATCGCCATCCGCGTGGTGGCCGATCACCTGCGGGCGGTTGCCTTCGCTATTGCGGATGGGCAATTACCGAGTAATTCTGGAGCCGGTTATGTGATTCGCCGCATTTTGCGTCGAGCCATTCGCTACGGTTTTACCTTTTTGGGGAGCAACAAGCCTTTTATCTATCGCCTGGTCAAGGTCTTGCGTGAAGTCATGGGCAAAGCTTTCCCTGAAATTGAAAAAGAACAACAGCTGATCGAGAACGTTATTCGGGAGGAAGAGCAGTCCTTTTTGAATACCCTCGAGCAAGGCTTGGTGCTGCTGGATCAGGTGATGAAGAGTGCGAAAGGGAAAGAGATCGATGGGCAAAAGGCGTTTGAACTCTACGACACCTTTGGGTTCCCCATTGATTTAACGGCTCTGATTCTTTCCGAAAAAGGGTATTCCCTGGACGAAGAAGGCTTTAAAAAGGCTTTGCAGGCCCAAAAGGACCGTTCCAAAGCGGCTGCGCAGATCAGCAAAGAGGATTGGGTTGTTTTGAGACAAGACAGCGAGCAGGAGTTTATTGGGTACGATCAACTGGAGTCCAAGGTAAAAATTGTCAAATACCGCAAGCTCAAGAGTAAGAAAGAAGGAGAGCAGTATCAGCTGGTCTTTAATTTGACTCCCTTTTACGCAGAAGGCGGGGGGCAGGTTGGTGACAAAGGCTATCTGGAAGCCTCCAATGGCGATGTGACCTATGTGGTCGATACCAAGCGCGAAAACAACGAAATCGTCCACTTTACCGAAAGCTTGCCCGCGAATTTAGAGGATGGCTTCCGAGCGGTTGTCGATGCCAAACAGCGGCATAGAACGGCCAGTAACCACACCGCTACCCACTTGCTTCACCAAGCACTTCGCGAAGTTTTGGGAACGCATGTAGAACAAAAGGGATCCGCGGTACACAGCAAGTACCTGCGCTTTGATTTTTCTCACTTTGCCAAACTGACCGTGGATGAATTAAGGGCGGTTGAAAATTTTGTCAATGCCCGAATTGAGGGGCAGTTGCCTTTGGAAGAAAACCGCAACCAACCGTATCAAGAAGCACTCGATCAGGGAGCTATTGCTCTTTTTGGCGAAAAGTACGGCGACACCGTCCGCACCATCCGTTTTGGTCAGTCCATGGAACTCTGTGGGGGAACGCATGTGAAGAATACCTCCGAGATCTGGCATTTCAAGATTTCTGCTGAAAGTGCCGTCGCGGCAGGGGTAAGGCGAATCGAAGCCATTACCTCCGATGCGGTCAAGTCGTTCTACTTCGAAAACAACCGCACCCTGTTTGAAATCAAGGATGTCTTGGGGAAAGCCCAGGATCCGGTTCAGGCTGTTCAGTCCTTACAGGACGAGAACCAGCAATTGCGTAAACAGATCGAAGGTCTGCTCAAAGAGAAGGCGAAAGGACTCAAAAAAAACCTGCAACAAGCTGTTGAGGAAGTTAATGGCGTTCAGTTTTTAGCCCAGGAAGTCGATTTAAACGGAGCGGGAATGAAGGATCTCGCCTTTGAGCTCGGACAAGAAGTCGACAATTTGTTTTTGGTGCTCGGGAGTAAACAGGACGGTAAAGCTTTATTGGCCTGTTATATCTCTAAGGACCTGGCCGCCGAAAAGGATTTGCACGCCGGGAAAATCGTTAAGGAACTCGGTCGCTTCATCCAAGGAGGTGGGGGAGGACAACCCTTCTTTGCCACGGCAGGAGGAAAGAATCCAGACGGGATTGCCGAAGCACTATCAAAATCAGCGGACTGGCTGAAGTGATTTCCGGGCTTTTGGTTACCTTTTGGGGGTTAAAACCCTACAATACACACTCATGAAAAATCTAGTTCTCATCTTGATCACGGCAGCCGTGAGCATTTTTGGCTACCGGTACTATGTCGAGAATTACGGAGATCCTTTTGTCATGGAGAGCGAATCTGCGCTGATCCAGGAAAAGCTCCAAAACGTCTCAAAAATTGTGGTGACTGAAGGTCATTTTTCGGAAGTCAAAAATATCAAGGAGTCCAAGGATCTTCTCGGTTCCTATTTTAACCCGAGTTGGCTTCGTACCCACCGAAACGTGCTTCTTGTGGTCAATACAGATGCCTCCATCTCTTATGATCTTTCCCAATTGGATTACGAATTGGACGACGCGACCAAAACATTACGGATTCTAAGTATTCCGGAGCCCGAGATTATGGTGAATCCTCAAATGAAGTACCTCGAGATGAACGAGGGATTTTTCTATTCCTTTGAAGAAGATGATCTGAACAAGATTCGGGATCGCGTTGAGGCCGATATGCGTGAAAAGGTAGAAGCTTCAACTTTGCGTACCAATGCCCAAAACCGCCTGATGAGCGAGCTGTCTAAGTTCTTTGTTCTAACGAATTCTCAGGGTTGGAAACTAGAATATCAAGGCGAAATCGTCAAGCCTCTCGAAGTCTTTACGGAATCCATTCAAGAGGCCAACTAAGTAGGTAATATGAGGCACTTCTTCGGTCGGATGGTGTTTTTCTTGAGTGCGCTACTCTTGGTCAGTAGTTGTCAAGAAGAAGAGCCTCTGTCGCTGAGTTACACCATACGGCCGGTACAAAATGACTCCCTTCCCCTCCTGGAAGTGCTTTTGGATTTGCCGCCTAATCCGGCTGGTTTTACACGTTTGCGTTACGCGAACACCGCCTGGGGTGAGGAAGAGTTGCACAGGGCTTTGTTTGCCTTGCAGATGGAGCCCGAGCGGCCCGATAGCCGCGTCGAGATAAACAAGGACAGCGGCTGGATCGACCTGCATTACTCCCGTGATCTTACCCAATTACAATTCCGCTACCAACTCCAGCAGGACTTTGATCAGGCCAAGCTGAGCACCTCAAAGGTGTATCGGCCGATCATTCAGGAGAACTACTTTCACCTGTTTTCGCACCACCTCTTCATGGGGCCTGCGACCGAAAAACCCCTCGACATTGCGGTTCGGTGGGCGGATTTTCCGGAAGACTATGTGATTCACAACAGCTTTGGAACTGGGCAACGGACCCAACGCATGGAATCCGTGGATTGGAATGACTTCCAGAGCGCCATTTTTGTAGGAGGAGACTTTCGGGTTTACCAGGATGAATTGAAGGGGAACAAGATCAGCCTGGCCACCAGAGGGGAGTGGATTCCTTTTGAGGAAGAAGAGGTTTTTGGGGTACTTAAAGAAACCCTGCAAGCCCAACGCGAATTTTGGGACGACCACAGCCAGGTCTATTTTACGGTAAGTCTTCATCCTTTTGAGCAGGAACAGGGCAGCAGTTTTCAAGGGACCGGTTTGACCAATAGTTTTGCCACCTCAGTTTCGAACAACAGCTATACGAAATTGGATCAACTGGTGTATCTCTTCAACCACGAATTGATGCACAACTGGATCGGTCACCGCATCGAAAACTTTAATGAGGAAGAGCAGTACTGGTTTAGTGAGGGCTTTACCGAGTACTACACCTTTAAAAATATTGCCCGAAACGGGGTTGGAGGGGCGGAAGAGAGTTCCTTCTTTTCTTCCCTAAACTTAACCGCCCGACAGCTGTATTCTTCGCCGGTTCGCGAAGAGCCCAATAGCCAGATCAACTACGAGAACTTTTGGAGTGATCCGGACTACGGGAAGCTACCCTATTACCGTGGGGCCTTGTTTGCCTTCCTGGTCGATATGCAAATTATTCACCATTCGGCAGGACGCAAGTCCTTGGACGATATGATGCGGGAATTCTTGGTTCTATCAGAACAAGGAGAGCGCTTGAGTCACGATTTATTTTTAGAGGTTTTAGAGGACTATTGGGAAGAGGGGAAAACCTATTTTGATCGGCACATTCTTCGTGGGGAGTTTTTTGACTTGGCCGAGGAATATGCCCGCTTAGGACTGCAGTACGAACCGGAAGCGGTGGTTTATGAAATGGGTTTTGAACTCTCCGATGATCGAAAGCAGATCAAAAGCGTCCAAGCCGGAACAGCGGCGGAGAAGGCCGGATTGCAAGCCGGAGATTTACTCTTTTCGCGTAGTATCTGGTACGGCAATACCGAGAAGCCCATTGAATTGGGTGTTGTCCGGGGCATGAAGCAGCTACAGATTTCTTTTTTCCCAGTTAAACGGGTGCAGCTACCCCAGCTCATCGAGAGCGGGGACAATTGGGATAAGCTTCAGATTTCCGTTAATTGACCTTCGTCGAAACTTCTAGTCGAGCCAGTTCCAGACCGTCTTGAATCAGCTGGTTTTTTGCAGGCATTTGTGCCGCTCTTTCTTCCAGGACTTTTTGCAGCTCATCGGCCCAATCGAAGGCTTGGTTTTTTAAAGCAAATTCAAAGATTTCGACCCCCAATAACCAATCCTCTTTATAGGTGGGTTCCCAGGCATTCCAAAGCTGCTTCGCTTCTTCCAGAGATCCTTTTTGTTCTCGTAAAGTCCGCACTTGGCCATATAGTGCTTCCTGCTGTACTTGTGCGGCGTCTTTTTCGATTGCTCCGTGAGAGGCCTCCAATATATGCGAGATCAAATTAAAACGCAAGAGATCTGCCAGCCCACTGAAGGCCGAGATCATCTCGGCCACAACCGCCATATGATAAAG
>CAZLGZ010000175.1:0-5606 GCA_964558965.1 uncultured Flavobacteriaceae bacterium | reverse complement strand
AGACGAACGGATGAGCGCATGAATTACCTGCGTCCTGACTCCAAGGCCCAGGTGACCATTGAATACGCTGATGACGATACGCCGCAGCGAATCGATACCATTGTTGTTTCGACCCAGCACGATTCATTTGACGAGGACGAGGCGATGCTTGCTCGAATCAAGAAGGATATCATTGAGATCCTCATTCCACTCGTAGTCGAACAATTACCCGCTGATTTACGGCCACTTTTTGACTCGGAAATTACTTATCATATCAACCCTACCGGGAAGTTTGTGATTGGGGGGCCGCACGGTGATACAGGTCTGACAGGACGCAAAATCATCGTAGATACGTATGGAGGAAAAGGAGCCCACGGAGGTGGTGCTTTTAGTGGAAAGGATCCGAGTAAAGTGGACCGAAGTGCCGCTTATGCCTCCCGTCATATCGCGAAAAACCTAGTGGCTGCAGGGGTGTCTGATGAGGTGCTGGTGCAGGTGAGTTACGCCATTGGCGTTGTGGAGCCAACCTCTATTTTTATTGATACTTATGGCAAGGCCAAAGTCGATTTGAACGACGGCGCCATCGCCAAAAAAGTACAAGAGATTTTTGATATGCGCCCATTTGCAGTAGAAGAGCGTTTACAACTTCGAAACCCTATTTATGAGGCCAGTGCAGCCTATGGACATATGGGGCGCGAGCCGCACAGTGAGACCCGTGTTTTTGAGTCTCCCTACAACGGAAAAGTAGAAAAGCAGGTGGAGTTTTTCACTTGGGAAAAACTGGATTATGTAGACCGTGTGAAAGATGCTTTCGGTCTCAAATAATTCTTAAAAATTAAAAAAAGTTAGGCCAGATATAGAATTGCGTTCTATATTTGGCCTTCAATAAGTTCATAACAGGTATTGTTAAGTTATCAAGAAAGGTGGAGGGACTAGACCCTGCGAAGCCTTAGCAACCCTTTGTTCTCCGACAAAGAAGGTGCTACATTCTACCCATAAGGATAGATAACACACGATGCAGTTTATACTGCCTTCCCTTCTCTTGATTTCTGATAATCCTACCAGATTACTAGGAAATAAATTAAAACAGAAATCATGAGTCAATCAAAATTTTCAACAAACGCCCTTCATGCTGGGCACGACGTTAAAGCGAACGGTGGAACCCGAGCGGTACCTATTTACCAAAGTACGGCCTATGTGTTCAATGATTCCGATCACGCAGCGAATTTGTTTTCGCTTCAGGAGTTCGGAAACATCTATACCCGAATCAACAACCCAACCAATGACATCCTGGAACAGCGCCTGGCCGCTTTGGAAGGCGGGATTGCTTCCGTAGTAACCTCTTCCGGAACATCGGCTTTGAATACAGCCCTTTTGGTGCTGCTTCGAGCGGGCGATCACATTGTGGCCTCGAACAGCGTGTACGGGGGAACCTACAATCTATTGGATGTAACCTTGCCCCGTCTGGGCATTACGACCACTTGGGTCAATCCTGATGATCCTCAAAATTTCAAGGATGCGATTCAAGAAAACACCCGTGTGGTTTTTGCAGAGTCTTTGGGGAATCCAAAATTGGATGTTCTCGATCTTAAAGGGATCGCTAATGTGGCCAAGGAAGCCAAGGTGCCTTTTATTGTCGATAACACGGTGGCATCGCCTGCTTTATTGAATCCAATTGAACATGGAGCCAATATTGTTATTCACTCCCTGACCAAATTCATCAACGGAAACGGAACAGCCCTTGGGGGAGCGATTATCGATGCCGGTACCTTTGATTGGTCTAGCGGGAAGTTCCCGGAGTTTACGGAACCTTCACCAGGATACCACGGTTTGGTTTATCACGAAGCTTTGGGCAACGCCGCCTTTATTGCAAAAGCGAGAATTGAAGGATTACGTGATTTTGGAGCTGCTTTAAGCCCGTTCAATGCCTTTCAAATTCTACAAGGTCTAGAAACACTGCCTATTCGTTTGAAGCAACACAGTGAGAATGCCCTGGCTTTAGCTCAATGGCTGCAGACCAGAGAGGAAGTGGAATGGGTGAATTACCCTGGCTTGAGCAGCAGCCCTTACTACGAAAGAGCACAGGATTACTTGCCAAAAGGACAAGGTGCTCTCTTGACCTTTGGTGTAAAAGGCGGATACGATTCAGCCAAGAAAATTGCTGACAATACCCAACTGTTTTCTTTGTTGGCCAATATCGGTGATACCAAGTCTTTAATCATTCATCCTGCGAGCACCACTCACCAGCAATTGACGGATGAGGCACAGCTTTCTACAGGAGTGACCAAGGATTTGATTCGTCTCTCCGTAGGCCTAGAAGATATTTCGGATCTAAAGGCTGATTTGGAGGCTGCTTTTGCTACGATCGATCGAAGTGTACTGGTTTAAACATTTTAAATAAACAAGGCCACTTCTATGAAATCCTTGAATTACAACGCCTTTACGACCAAGAGCGGATACACCCAAGACCTGGTGTTGTCGTACGAGCTGTTCGGCCAGGACCTGTACACAGCACCTGTGGTTTTGGTCAATCACGCCCTAACCGGCAATTCTAAAGTGAGCGGAGCCGATGGGTGGTGGTCTGAACTGATCGGCCCTGGTAAAACCATCGATACGGATTACTATACCGTATTGGCCTTTAATATTCCAGGGAATGGTTATGACGGTTTTTTGATTGAGAACTACAAAGCCTTTATTGCTCAGGACATCGCACGCATCTTTTTATGGGGATTGCAGCAGCTCGAAATTGAGCAATTATTCGCCATCATTGGAGGTTCCCTTGGTGGAGGGATTGCCTGGGAAATGGCGGCACTTGATCCCTCCATTTGCAAACATTTGATCCCTGTTGCAACCGATTGGAAATCGACCGACTGGTTGATCGCCAACTGCCAGATTCAGGAACAAATACTATCGAACAGCTCCCAACCGGTACACGATGCGCGTATGCACGCCATGATGTGTTACCGCACCCCGGAGTCCTTCAATCAGCGTTTTAAACGCAGTACAAATGAGGAAGTGCAGTTGTTCAATGTCGAAACCTGGCTTTTGCATCATGGAGATAAGCTTCAGGATCGTTTTCAACTTTCTGCCTATCACCTGATGAATCAACTCCTGAAGACCATTGATATCACAAGGGATTCCAAGGATATCAGTCGATTGTTTGAAGGGCAGCAACTCAAGATTCACATCGTAGGAGTGAACTCTGATCTCTTTTTTACTGCGGCCGAGAACAAGCATACCTACCGTCATCTGGCCCAATCTCAGGCGCAGGTTACCTATGGCGAAATTGAGTCCTTGCACGGGCATGACGCCTTTTTAATTGAGTTCGATCAATTGAGTGAGTTACTCAAAGAGGTATTTAGAACCACCGAGCTCACTCAGGGAGTGAAGGTGGTAAAATTTGGTGGGAAGTCTCTGCAGAATGAGAAGGGCTTTGAAAGGGTGTTGGATATTGTCTCGGACCGTTACCAAAAAGGGCAGGACCTGGTTTTGGTACTTTCGGCCAGGGGGCGATCAACCGATCAATTGGAGCGCTTGTTGGCCGAGGCATCCATTGGGGGAAATATCGATCAGTTGTGGAATGAATTTGCCGAGTACCAAAGCCTTCCGGATACAGGTGCTGTACTGACACGGGAGTTGCAACAGCTCGAAACCAAGCTTCGACAGATTCAACTGCAGCGAAGGTATTCCGAACGGGACCAGGCCGAAGTGCTTTCTTACGGCGAGTTGTTATCGGCGCGATTATTTACGGCGGCCCTTATCGATCGAGGTATTTCTGCCTCTCTGGTGGACGCTCGATCCTTCTTGACCACTGATTCCCGGTATGAGGAAGCCAAGGTGGACCTGGGACTTTCTAAGAAATACTGGACGGCCTGTTACAAGGATATTCCAGCCAAGACTATTCCTGTGGTTACTGGGTTTATTGGCTCAAGTCCTGAAGGGCATACCACAACCTTGGGTCGAAATGGGAGTAATTATACGGCTGCGTTGATTGCCAACTTTTTAAATGCGGAAGAGGTCTTGAATTACACCCATGTCGACGGACTCTTTTCGGCACCCCCGGACCAGGTGGAAGAAGCTCGACTGATTCGCCAACTCTCTTTTGAGGAAGCCAATGAATTGGTGCAGTTTGGAGCGAATATTCTGCATGCCAAGACCATTATTCCTCTTTTAGAGAAGAATATCCCACTGCATATTTTAAACACCTTCAATTTGCGGAGTCCTGGGACCAGAATTTCAACGGAAGCGAAGCAAGAAGAAATCAAGGCGGTAAGCTTGCTAAATGAAAACGCCCTTCTGCTATTGGAAGGCCGTGGTCTCTTGGATAAGATCGGAGTAGATGCCCGTATTTTTTCGGTTTTGGCTGAGCATCAAATCAGCGTCAGTGTGATTTCGCAAGGAGCGAGTGAGCGGGGCATAGGTCTTGTTGTTCAGCGCTCAGACGCCCAGCGGGCTCACCAACTTTTGGAGAGGGAGTTTCAAACCGATTTAGGTAGCGACGATGTTGCGCAAATTCAACGGATCGAACCGGTTTCTATTCTCTCTGTCGTTGGGGAGGACGCGGCCTCTTTTTACCGACCCTATCGGGCATTAGCCCGGAATCAATTGACCCCTTTGCTCTTTAATAACTCCCCTTCAGGACGACAGTTGGGGTTGGTTTTTAAAGAAGAAGATGCCGTTAAAGCCCTACGGGTAGTTCACGGAGAATTATACGGTACCGCAAAACGAGTCAACCTAATCTGCTTTGGAAAAGGGCAGGTTGGCGCCACCTTGTTGGATCAATTGTTAGAAGAAGCGGAGGCTTTGCGTGCGAAGAAAAACTTGGATCTCCGGGTGATTGGTATTTTAAACTCCCGCCAGGCTCTGCTGTCAGAAGAGGGTGTGGGTTCCCCCTGGAGAGAACAGTTTGAGGAAAAAGCACAGTCTTATCAATGGAGTGATTTGGTACGGTTTATCGATCAAGGCGCTTTTGAGAATTTAGTCGCTATTGATAACACGGCAAGCGATACCTTGATCCACCGTTACGAGGAGCTGGCCGGAAGGGGCTTTGATTTGATTTCGTCCAATAAGCTGGCGAACACACAGGATTATGGCTTTTATCAAAACTTGCGTGCCACCCTGCAGCAAAACCGGAAAAGTTATCTCTACGAAACCAATGTGGGGGCGGGCTTACCTCTGATCGATACGATACGACTGCTGCATGAATCCGGTGAAAACATCACCAAGATTCGCGGGGTGTTTTCGGGCTCCTTAGGGGCTATTTTTAGTGAGTATTCTCAAAGGGATATTCCCTTTTCGGATGCGGTCTTAAAAGCCTCGGAATCCGGTTATACAGAGCCAGATCCCCGAGAGGATTTGAGTGGAAGGGATGTTGCTCGCAAGTTGTTGATTCTGGCGCGGGAATTACAGCTCCAGAATGAGATTGAGGAAATCGAGGTGGAAAGCCTTGTGCCCAATAGCCTTCAGGAGATCGCTAAGGATGAGTTTTTTAAGCGTATCGATGAGGTCAATGCACCTTTGGCGAAAAAGAAGTTGGAGTTGGAATCCGGAGAGGTACTGCGCTATGTTGGAGAACTTAGTGGCGATCTGATGAGTCAGAAAGGGGAGCTTAGCGTCCGATTAAAAGG
>CAZLGZ010000174.1:0-5647 GCA_964558965.1 uncultured Flavobacteriaceae bacterium | reverse complement strand
ATATCGCCGCTTTGAGTGCCGCTGACATCATGACCGCACATCCGCAATCCATAGATCACAACACCCTGGCCGTAAAAGCCCTTGAGCTTATTCGCGAAAAGAACATCAGCCAGGTACTGGTTACCAAAAACGGAAAGTACCAAGGGGTTGTTCATATTCATAACCTCATTAACGAAGGAATTGTTTAATGGCCCAGACCAAGAACGCCCAGGACCCTAATGAAATGTCCTTTTTGGACCACCTCGAAGAACTCCGCTGGCACCTGATCCGTTCCATTGTGGCCATTGTCGTGGTGGGTTGTTTTGCCTTTGTATTCAAAGGATTCATTTTTGACACCATCATCTTCGGTCCCAAGAAGATGGATTTCCCTACCTACCAGTTTTTCTGCTCCATTGCTCAATTCTTTGGTATGGAATCGGCCTTCTGTGCAGCTGAATTACCCTTCACCATCCAGAACAGAACCATGGCTGGTCAGTTTTCGGCACATATCTGGACTTCTATGTGGGCTGGCTTTATCCTGGGCTTCCCCTATGTATTATGGGAAATGTGGCGTTTTATAAGCCCTGGACTTTACGAGAAAGAACGCAAGTATTCGCGAGGCTTTATCGTGATTGCCTCCCTGCTATTTTTTATGGGCGTCCTTTTTGGGTATTATGTGGTGACTCCTCTTTCTATCAACTTTTTAGGCACCTACCAAGTCAGTAGCGAAGTCAATAACGAAATCGATATCAGCTCTTTTATCGCCACCGTCCGGGCCTCTGTACTCGCCTGTGGTGTTATGTTTGAGTTGCCCATCATCATATTCTTTTTGACCAAGATCGGTTTGGTCACCCCCGAAATTTTAAAGAAATACCGAAAATACGCTTTGGTGATCGTCTTAATTCTGTCGGCAGTGATTACTCCTCCCGATGTGGCAAGCCAGATCATTGTGGCCATTCCGGTATTGATCCTCTACCAGATCAGCATCTATATTTCCGCCTTGGTTATTCGCCAAGAAAACAAACAAAAGAAGAAGGCGAGTTCCCCTCCTTCGCAAATGCCTAAAGTGTAAAACGACCTATGTCTGCAGTACAAGAATTCAATGAGTACCGTTCCAAGATGAACGAAAAACTCCTGGAGGAAAACAACAAACTCATTAAACGCATATTTAACCTGGACACCAATGCCTTTGCCGAAGGCGCTCTGGACAAAAAAACCAAGGAATTACTGGGGCTTGTTGCCTCCACGGTTTTGCGCTGCGACGACTGTGTACGTTACCACCTGGAATCCGCTTACAAAGAAGGAGCCCGAAGAGAAGAGATTCTCGAGACTTTAGGAATTGCAACCCTTATCGGAGGGACCATTGTAATCCCTCACCTTCGTCGTGCCCACGAGTACTGGGGCGAAGTAGAAGCGGAATACCAAGAGGAAAATCTTGGGAATAATGATTAGTTTTGAGTTGTAGAGATGAAACTTCGCGCAGATAACATTCTAAAGATTTACGGGGGCCGAAAGGTGGTGAAAGGAATTTCACTGGAGGTCAATCAAGGCGAAATCGTCGGTCTATTGGGACCGAATGGAGCGGGAAAGACCACTTCTTTTTACATGATTGTCGGTCTGGTCAAACCCGATGGTGGCCAAATCTTTTTGGACCAGCAGGAAATCACCCGCTACCCGATGTATAAGAGAGCCCAAAATGGAATTGGTTACCTCGCACAAGAAGCCTCGGTCTTCCGCAAGCTGAGTATTGAGCAGAATATTCTCAGTGTTCTTCAAACCACCAATCTTTCGAAAAAAGAACAGCATATGAAGCTGGAATCCCTGATCAATGAATTTGGTCTGGGGCACATAAGAAAGAACCGCGGAGATCTGCTTTCAGGGGGAGAGCGCCGGAGAACAGAAATCGCTCGTGCTTTGGCCACAGATCCTAAATTCATCTTATTGGACGAGCCCTTTGCCGGGGTCGATCCTGTTGCCGTAGAAGACATCCAACGTATTGTGGCTCAACTCAAAAACAAAAACATCGGGATTCTAATCACCGACCACAACGTTCAAGAGACCTTGGCGATTACCGAACGCTCTTACCTCATGTTTGAAGGTGGGATTCTTAAAGCGGGCGTACCGGAAGAACTGGCACAGGACGAGATGGTTCGCAAAGTCTACCTCGGACAGAACTTCGAACTGCGAAAAAAGAAACTGGACTTTTAAGTTTTCTAGGCTTTCTTCTTGTTTACTCCCAACAAGGACATCCCGATATACAACATGATGATCAAGGGTATTCCCAGATAACCCAAGGTGAGTAAAAGCACCAAAGCTGCTATCAAAAAGAGAATGGGAACGATATTATCCTGAAAGGAACCCCCTTTAAATTTGAGTGTAAAGAGGCGGAACGGAGCATTCAGCAAGAAGGTACTGAATAAGCAAATTGCCGCCAAGGTGTACGGGTTTGCAAGAAACGCTAACAGGGCTTCAGGGCTTTTATCGGAACGCAGGATCATCGGAATACTCATCAGGAGCAAGGCATTGGCTGGGCTGGGCAATCCCAAAAAATAGGAGCTGCTTTCCATCAGGTTGAAACGACCCAACCGCAAAGCGGTGCTCATGGGCACCAAAACCGCAACTAAAGGCAAGAATTCTTCCAATCGACCCTCGGAAAAAACACGGCCTATATTCCAATCCGGGTAATAAGGAATCATATAGAGAAACATCACCAAAGCGGGCAGGACCCCAAAACTGACGACATCCGACAAGGAATCTAGTTGTTTACCCAGTTCGCTCTGAACCTTTAAGGCGCGGGCAACACCTCCATCCAGAAAATCCAGCACCAAACAAAGGACAAAAAACAAAAAGGTCAGAGACCAGGCTTCCTGAAAGGCAGCGATGATGGCTAAAACGCCTGAGCCCAGATTCATCAAGGTTAAGGCATTGGGGATGGATTTCTTCAACATGGTTATGGGTCTATACTCTAGGGGTAAAAATACTAATCCTATATTTGCCCTACAGATTTCTCTTATGCGGCCTATTCGATTACTCCCCACGCTTGTGTTGGGCCTCTTTTGTGTCCTGAATTGTTTGGCGTTCCAAGCCCCTACCCGTTCGGTTAAATCGGCAGAGCCGGATTCTTTGGCTCGTCTAGCCATGGTCCGGGAACGATTGCCTAAGCTTTCTTCCCAAGCCCGAATAAGCCTGATGACCTGTGCCCGAGGAACTGAACTTTACTCCGCCTTTGGCCACAGTGCTTTTCGCTTGCAGGATCCTGTTTTGGGATACGACTACGTATACAACTACGGCACCTTTAATTTCAATACCCCAAACTTTTACCTCAAGTTTACCCAAGGGAAATTGATGTACCAACTCTCCCGGAGCACCTTTGAGGAATTCTTGTTTGCCTACGAGCTCGAAAAACGGTGGGTCAAGCAGCAGATTTTACAGTTAAATCAAGACCAGAAGCAAGAGTTCTTCGTCTTCCTCGAAAACAATTACCTGCCTGAAAACCGGGAATACCTCTACGATTACCTGTTCAATAACTGCTCGACGATTACAGGAGATGTACTGAGGACTTTATACGGGGATTCGCTTGTATTCAAGGACTCTCATCTAGAAAAAAGATACACCTTCAGGCAATTGATTCGCCAAAATATTTCGTACAACAGCTGGTCTTCTTTTGGAATTGACTTGGCCCTTGGGTCGGTGATCGATCGCGAGGCCACCGTACGCGAACACCTCTTTTTACCCTATTACGCCCTCTCTCAAATCAGAAATACAGAGCTGGCCGGTAAACCCCTACTAGAAAGAGAACGCACTGTTTTGGATTATGAGGAATTGAGCTCATCCACCGCCTTTTTTCTTTCGCCCCTGTTCTGGATCAGTGTGCTGATGATTGTGGTATTGGTGTATACCTACATCGATTACAAATACCAGAAAAGAAGTCAATGGGTGGATTTCTCCGTCTTTTCTTTGACCGGTCTGATCGGGCTCGTGGTCGTTCTGCTTTGGTTTGCTACGGACCACAAAGCCACCGCTGCGAACCTCAATGTGATGTGGGCCTTCCCTTTAAACCTGCTGGCCGCCTATCCATTGCTCAAACGATCCTATGTAACCGAGTGGGTTGGCCGCTACCTCTACCTCTTACTACTCGGGCTCTTGGCGAGTTTGGTGGTTTGGGCCATCGGAATTCAATCCTTTTCTCCTGTGCTTATTCCGCTTTGGATTGCGCTGGGAGTTCGGTATGCCTTTTTATTGTACCGCTATTACCAGGAAGAATACTAAACTCTGATGAGTCGCTTATCCCTTTTTCATCGCTTGAGATTCTGGTGGAAAGCCACCAACCAATATGGAGTCCACTCCCCTTTCCTGTATACCCTCTTGACCAAATCCCTGTACCGGTCTCCCCGATTTCAAGGGCCTCAATACTGGCGTCTACTTCAAAAATGTATCGCCCATTTCAACTTCCGCACGGTTTATTGGGACCCTGAACTCCCCCCAAGACCCGCATTGAATGCCCAGTTTGACTCGGTGAGGTTTGAGGAGATTTCACAGCTTCCCTCCAACGAAGAGCCCTTTATGGCCGTGCTGCAACCAGAAAAAGCCAAATCGCTTCTTCAGACCTCGAGCAACTGGGCAGAAAACAGTTTGCTTATCCTCCCCGAAATCCACCGGGAAGACCAAGGATCCCATTGGCAAGCGATTTCTTCCGAAAAGTCGGTGCAATTGACCGCAGAGTTCTGGAGCTGCGGCTTAGTCATCGTGCGGCCCGGTCAACAAAAGGAGCATTTTAGACTGCGCTTCTAAAAGCGTATTTTTACTGTATGGAATTCGGAGGAGATTACACTATTTATTATATCCTGGGAGGATTGGCCCTGGTCTATTTTGCTATGTTGTCCAGAAATCGCCGGCAACAGAAATCGCGTAAATCGAGACGCTTCATGGACCGAAAAAGAAGGGATTCATGAAAATCTACACCAAAACAGGCGACAAAGGGTCGACGAGTCTATTCGGAGGCAGTCGAGTTTCCAAACACCACATCCGTATTGAAAGTTACGGCACCCTGGACGAATTGAATTCCTGGCTCGGATTGATCCGGGATCAGCAAATTGATGAGATGACTAAATCGGACCTCACACGAATTCAGTCAGAGCTCTTTACCCTTGGTGCTGAGTTGGCGACCGAGCCCGAGAAGTCTGAACGACTTAAAATCGCGACCCTCGGAGAAAAAGAAATAGGCTTTTTAGAAAAAGCCATAGACCAGATGAATAAAGGGCTTCCTCCTATGACCCATTTCATCCTACCGGGAGGACATACCACGGTTTCGTACTGTCATTTGGCCCGTACGGTTTGTCGACGAGCCGAGCGGCGAATGAGCATGCTCGATGAACAACAGAAGCTTTCTGAGACCAGTTTGGCCTATGTCAACCGGCTCTCGGATTACCTCTTTGTCCTCTCACGTCATCTCTCTGCGAGCTTGGGCGCAGAAGAAGTCCGTTGGATCTCTGGGCAATAATTCGCGAAACCCCAGCGTTTCTGCCTTGTCTGAGCGTTGTTTTAAAAAAAACACAATTCTCTTGACAAAGTCCCGATTAAATCTATTTTTGCAAAAAATTAATAACACTCCATTGCTATGTATTGGACATTAGAACTGGCTTCTTATTTGAGTGACGCGCCTTGGCCG
>CAZLGZ010000173.1:0-5652 GCA_964558965.1 uncultured Flavobacteriaceae bacterium | reverse complement strand
GTACCAACTCATGCTTTCTCCTCTCCAGGGAAAAACAGCGTTCTCATAAATCGATAAGGCAGTATTCGGAATGACCAAAGCATCATCAATTCCAATCACATCGCCATAGCCTTCGCACTTCGGGCAAGCGCCATAGGGATTGTTAAAGCTGAACAGGTGGGTGTTGTTTTCCAGAAAGGACATTCCGTCCAGTTCAAAGAGGTTGCTGAAATGAACACGCTCTTTGGAATTCACCTCTTCCAGGTAACAATGCCCTTTGCCTTCAAAAAAGGCATTGTCAATCGCTTGCCCCAGTCGGTTGTAGAAATCCTCGTCGTTTTCTTTGACCACAATTCGATCGACAATCAAATCAAAGACCGGTCCCAAGTCTTCCGGCAATTGATCTATGCGCATCATTTTACCTTTATAGTAGATACGCGCGTATCCCTGCTTCGAAAACAACTGTGCCACTTTAAGGGGTTCTCGGTCTTCGGGCACCTGAATGGGCGCCAGCAATAGCAATCGCGTATCATCTGAGTAGGTCTTGACCTGCTCGACCACATCAGTCACCGTGTGCTTTTTTACTTGCTTACCAGAAATAGGGGAGTACGTCTTCCCGACACGGGCATATAACAATTTAAGGTAGTCGTAAATTTCAGTGGTTGTGCCCACCGTGGATCTGGGATTGGTGGTGTTCACTTTTTGCTCGATGGCAATCGCTGGGGCTATCCCCTTAATAGAGTCGACTTGCGGTTTATCGAGTTTTCCCAAAAATTGCCTTGCATAGGATGATAGGGATTCAACATAGCGCCTTTGGCCTTCGGCATATAAGGTGTCAAAAGCAAGGCTTGACTTCCCTGAGCCCGATAATCCGGTAATAACGACCAGTTGATTTCGGGGTATGGCAAGGTTTATGTTCTTTAAATTGTGGAGTCGGGCTCCTTGAATGAGAATATGTGTCTTGGGGTCAAATTTTGTCAAGGTGGTCATTCATCGAATTTTGGGGGCCAAAACCCGGGCAAACTTCATTTTATATCTATATTGCGCAAGTTAACATCAAAATAGCTTCATATCACAACATACTTTTTTAGCGGGTATGTGTTTTATCTAAATTTGGTTTTGTAATTAAATCGCTGATAGGCCTATACAGAAATAATTACTTTTTTATTTAACTAAAATAACTATGAATCAAGCAGTTATGCTGCATGGTTCTGAATACCAAAAAAGTAATTTGTATGGAGCTACAAATGGAAGATTCCGTATTGGTCAAACAATACGTCGACGGTGACGAAAAAGCGTTAGAAGTTCTTATCAATCGTCACAACCAAAAAATCTCAAGTTTTATTTATTCTAAAGTTCTGGACAAGGACATCACCGAAGATATCTTTCAGGATACCTTTATTAAAGTGATCAAGACCTTGAAGAAAGGATCGTACAGTGAGGAAGGTAAATTCTTGCCCTGGGTAATGCGAATTGCGCACAACCTGATTATCGATCATTTCCGCAAGAACAAGAGAATGCCCAAATTTGAGGGAAGCGAAGATTTCAACATCTTTTCTGTTATCAAGGATGATAAACTCAATGCTGAAAAGCAATTGATCAAAGATCAAATCGATAGTGATCTATCTCTTTTGATCGAGGAATTGCCTGAGGATCAGAAAAAAGTTTTGATCATGCGTATTTACAAAGACATGAGCTTTAAAGAAATCTCCGAAAATACCGGAGTTAGTATCAACACGGCTCTTGGACGTATGCGCTACGCCTTGATCAACCTCAGAAAGATCGTAGATCGTCATAATATCGTTTTAACGAATTAATCTGCCGATTATCGAAGGAGACAATATTTCGTATTTCATCCCGTTCTTGGATAGAACGAATAAATTGAAATATGGAAAAAATTTACTCCGAAGAAGATGTCTGTAAACTCCACAAATCGAGTCCAGAGACCATTAAATTTCTGTTAGATTATTCTAAATCGCTTCAAGTAGTTGAATACAAGAAGTTTACCTTCGAGCAACACTTGAACTAGCAAAATAACTAAACCGCCTTTTTGGCGGTTTTTTTATGGTATTCTTCCAAGACCGATTTTCTGCCGATGGTTTTGGTGATAATGTCATTTTCCAGTTTCCAACCCCTGGCAGGAGAATATTCTCGTCCATACCAAATGATCTGAAGGTGCAGATCATTCCATAACTCTTTGGGAAACAACCTCTTCGCATCCTTTTCTGTCTGTTGAACATTCTTTCCGTTACTGAAGCCCCAACGGTACATCAATCGATGAATATGGGTGTCTACCGGAAAAGCGGGTATTCCAAAAGCCTGAGAAACAACAACGCTGGCTGTTTTATGCCCCACTGCTGGGAGCTCTTCCAATAGCTCAATACTTCGAGGAACTTCACCCCGGTATTTATCGATTAATATTTGGGATAAACCATAGATACCCTTCGCCTTGGAAGGAGATAATCCAACAGGTTTGATAATTTCCCGGATCTGATCAACCGATAGCCTGACCATATCATAGGGGTTATCGGCTTGTTCAAATAGGAGAGGGGTTATTTGATTGACCCGTACATCTGTGCTTTGTGCAGACATCAATACAGCAATTAAGAGGGTATAGGGGTCTTTGTGATCGAGGGGAATGGGTATTTCTGGGTAGAGTTCTTGCAGGGTCTTGATGCAAAAATCAACTTTTTCCTGTTTAAGCATTAATAGTTAATTTTAAACAAAATTATAAATAACGTCTTCATGAATATACTTCAAGTTGGGCAAAAAGTCCCTCATTTTTCCGTTCCTGATCAAGATGGTAACCCACACAGTCCCGAAGATTATCTCGGTAAAAAATGGGTTGTGTTCTTTTATCCACGAGCCAATACGCCAGGATGTACAGCCGAAGCCTGCAACTTGAGAGACCATTACAAAGAGTTGCAAGACGCTGGTTTTGATATTGTTGGAGTTAGTGAAGACAGTGAAAAGAAGCAGGCTAATTTCAGAAACAAATACGAATTCCCTTTCCCCTTATTGGCTGACGAAGAGCACCAGGTGATTGACGCCTTTGGTGTTTGGGGGCCTAAAAAATTCATGGGCAAGGAATACGATGGTCTTCATCGCACTAGCTTCTTAATCAACGAGCAGGGAGAAGTCACCCATGTTATTGAAAAGGTTAAAACCAAGGACCACGCTGCCCAGATTTTAGATCTCCTCTAAGTCTTGAAAAAATTACTTCTCTCCGCTCTCTATTTTGGGGCGGAAGAGGTTCTTTTCTTGGATAATATCGGCAATACCTTCTGGTAAAAGGTCTTCCCAGCCTTCTTCATTGCTCATAATTCTTTTGAGAACGTCTCTTGAGAAAATATGCAGGATATCGGGATCGTAGTCGATGATATCCATCACCTTCCCATTGTACTTAAAGAACTTGTACAGCTCTTTCATTCGAGGGTGAACATGCAGATTATTGCTGGTTAATATTTGTCCTGTTTCTGCATTCTTCATCGGGTAGAGGTACACCTTCAAATCTTTAAAGAAGAGTTTACCAAAAGCTTCGAGGATACCTCCACTTAAGTGACGGTAGTACTTTTCGTCGAAGACGTCAATGAGGTTGTTAATCCCCATGGTAAGACCCAATTTGGCTTTGGTGTATTTGTTGAGATACTCGACAAGCTTGTAGTATTCCTGGAACTTGGAGATCATAACGATATGCCCCAAGGAACACAAAAGTTCGGCCCGGTCCATAAAATCTTGTTCGTCAATTTCACCTGAAGCACGGAGGTTAGATAGCGTTATCTCGAAAATGACAATAGTGTTTTCGTATTCAACCGTTTGCTCCCGAACAAAGATGTCATAAGACTTCTGGAACATATCCATATTCACCTTGGTCACCGGACGGAAACTTCCGCGAAGTGCCAAAATGTTCTTTTTATACAGAACAGAGGCGGGGAGGAGGTTGTGCCCATCAGGTCCAAACATGACCGCATCGGTCATATCGTTTCGAATCAACTGCAGACTGATCAGACGGTTATCTACATTTTGGTAGTGTGGCCCTGTAAAGTTGATCATATCAATTTCAAGGGTATCCTTATCAATATGATCGTAAAGGTATTTAAGAAGTTTCTTGGGCTGGTCGTACTTGAAAAAGGCCCCGTAAATCAGGTTAACTCCGAGTATACCGAGCGTTTCTTGTTGAAGGCGGGCTTCGTTTTGTTTAAAACGAACGTGCAAAACAATTTCGTCGTACTCTTTTTGCTTGGGATCCAGCTGATAGCGAATTCCAACCCAACCGTGACCTTTATACCGCTTAGAAAAATCGATGGTCGCCACCGTATTGGCGTAAGAGAAAAACAAATAATTTGGGTTGTCTTCTCGGCTAATCCGTTCTTCTACCAATCGAACCTCATGGGCCAACATTCGTTTCAATCGGGATTCCGTCACATAACGGCTGTCGTCCTCCTGTCCGTAGATCGCATCACTAAACGCTTTATCGTAAGCGCTCATCGCCTTTGCGATGGTACCTGAGGCACCTCCAGCTCTAAAAAAGTGACGGGCCGTTTCTTGCCCAGCCCCAATCTCCGCAAAGGTTCCGTAGATATCGGGATGCAAATTGATTCGTAAGGTTTTAGCCTTGACAGACGGGATGTTTTCGAATTCGTTCTCCCGATTAGAAATGGACGGCATAGGTGATTTCTTATTGCACACAAAGGTAACAAGGAAAAAAGCATTTCCGTTTAATTTGTGGTAATTTTGCTTGAGATGAATTCGGATATTCGCCTCACTTTTCTAGGTACGGGTACTTCACAGGGAATCCCTGTTGTCGGCAGCAATCACCCCGTATGTAAAAGCACGGATCCCCGTGATAAACGTCTTCGAACAGCGGCCTTAATTCAGTACAACGGCATTTCCATCGTGGTGGACTGTGGTCCTGATTTTAGACAACAAATGCTGAGCAATCCGATTGAGCGATTGGATGCCCTGCTCTTTACGCACGAACACGCAGATCACACCCACGGTATCGATGATCTCAGGCCCTACTATTTTAGGCAGGGAGCTCTTGATGTTTATGCCCATCCCTTTGTACATCAATCTTTGACGGAACGCTTCGCTTATATCTTTGCCGTAGAAAACAGATATCCCGGTGCACCGGAGCTACGTTACCATCCCCTAACAAAAAATGTTCCTGTCGAAATAGGAGGGAAGTCAGTCCTCCCTATTGAAGCAGATCACCACACCACGAAGGTGTTGGGTTTTCGTATTGAAGGCCTGGTTTACCTTACAGATGTTAAAACCATTGAAGCGGATCAGATCGAACTTGTAAAAGGCTGCGATGTTTTGGTTATCAACGCTTTACGGGAAGAACCACACCCTTCCCATTTCAATTTAGAAGAAGCCCTCGCCTTTGCGAAGGAAGTGGGAGCCAAACGAACCTATTTCACCCACATCAGTCACTTGCTCGGTTTTCATGCCGAGGTACAATCCCGTCTGCCAGATACCGTTTATTTAGCGGAAGACAATTTGATTGTTGAACTCTAAGAACCATTTCTCATGAAAAAGAACCTCTACCTCTACCTGTTTGTTTTTTCAGCCTTGTTGTTTCTCTTTCAGTTGGTTGGTGGCAGTCGGCAGTTTACGGCTATGGACAAAGAGATTAGGTCTCAAAAAGAAAAGATAGTCAAGCTGCAAGAT
>CAZLGZ010000172.1:0-5680 GCA_964558965.1 uncultured Flavobacteriaceae bacterium | reverse complement strand
TTCCCAGTCTGATTTTTTTAGGCATGGGATGGATTTAGGATTTGTATTCGATTTTTTCGCTTTTGAACACCAAGGCGAAGAGGACCATGACGCCGGCAGCGAAGATAGCGGGTGCCGTCCAGATACTCTGCCAGTCGTGTACGTTCTCAGAAACGAGGTATTGGTCTGTGATTTTTCCAGCGACCCAAAACCCAACAAGCATACCCACACCGTAGGTAGCGAGAGTAATCAAACCTTGCGCAGCACTTTTGTAGCGTTCCCCGGCTTTGGAGTCGGTGTAGATCTGTCCGCTGACAAAGAAAAAGTCATAGCAAATACCGTGTAGTGCGATTCCGATGATCAGCATGAAGGCGAGTTCTCCCGAATCTCCATAAGCAAAGAGTAAATACCGTACCGCCCAAGCCAACATCCCCACAAGGATGGTGTTTTTAAAACCAAAGCGCTTGAAGAAGAAAGGCAATAGCAACATAAAGAAGACCTCCGAAGCTTGTCCAATGGTCATCTTACCCGTGGCTCCTTCGACATTGATTTCTGTTAAGAACTGGTTGGCATGTTGGTAGTAGAAAGCCAATGGAATACAGATCAGAATGGAGGCAATAAAGAAGACCAAGAAGTTGCGATCCTTCAAAAGTTTTAGGGCATCCAATCCGATGATATCACCAATTTTAATTTTTTCGTCCTTACTGACTTTTGGAGGAGTTTTCGGCAAAGTGAAACTAAATAGACCCAAGAAAGCGGAGGCAACACCAGTCATTAAGAAGGTGTTCTTAAGCGCTCCTTCAGCGATTTGATCTGCACTATCCCATAAGAAAACATAACTAATAGCAAGGCCAGCAACAATCCATCCTATGGTTCCAAAAACCCGGATAAAAGAAAATTCTTTTGCTGGGTCTGTCATTTGGTTGAAGGAGACTGAATTCACTAAGGCCAGAGTTGGCATATAGGCGATCATATAACCCATCACATAGGGCAAAAAGGCATCAAAATCAGGGGCGTTGTATAGCTGATACATTAAACCAGCACCAATCAAATGAAGTACACCTAGGATGCGTTCGGCATTGAAAAAACGGTCTGCGATTAATCCGATAATGAAAGGGGCAATAATAGCTCCCCAGGATTGACTACTGTAAGCCAAAGCGGTTTCCGCTCCATCGGTTCCCAGTGTTTGAGTTAGGTAAGTACCCATGGTGACGAACCATCCTCCCCAAATAAAGAATTCGAGGAACATCATCAGGGAAAGCTGAATTTTGGTCATTGATTTCATAAGGTCCGGTTTGTTTATCGTTTGTAGAATATGTAGTCCAGGGGTTGGGGGGTATGCCCAAGGGCCCGGAGTTCGGTCATAATTTGTCCGCGGTGGTGGGTCGAGTGGTTGGTGATGTGAAATAAGATATCACTCATGCTGTTGCTGAAGGTGCGGCCTTCGGTACTGGTATAGTCCACCCGCTGATCGAATTCTTCTCGGCCCGAGATGATTTCGAAGGTTGTTCTTTGGTTGTCGTAATGCATTTCTTCCCACTCCTTGGCATCGTGTAGTTGCCAAACCTCGAATTCAGAAGGAGTTTCTAAAATTCGGTGGTTCCAAATGTGATGAGCATTGAGGATATGACTGAACAGTTTATGGCTTTGCTCTGGCATGTTTTCCAGGGCGATTAACTGTTCCATTATGGCTTTGTTACAATAGTAATTGTAGTCCAAAAGCTCTTGAAAAAACTGCTTCATAGAGTACCGCTTAGGCCTTTAGGTTTTTTGCAGCGCTAATTAACAATTTTTTGGTGGCAATGATTCCGTCTTCCTCACTTAAACGGTTTCCTTCGTACTCCACTCCCACAAATCCCTTGTATCCAGCGCTTTTAACAATGTCCATTACCCGGAAAAAATCGATTTTCGTTTCCTTGCCCGCTTCGTCAAAATCATAAGATTTGGCACTGACGGCCTTGGCATAAGGCATGAGTTCATCGATTCCCTGGTAAATATCGTACTCTTCGACGCAGGGTGATTCGTAGTAGTCACCATCGCGTCGGCGGACACAGAAGTTCCCAAAATCAGGAAGGGTTCCGCAATTGTCCATAGCGACTTCTTTCATGACTTCGGCAAGCAAACTGGCTTTGGAAGAAAGTCCTCCGTGGTTTTCCACGAGGACGTTGATGTTTTTTGGAGCGGCGTAGCTGCACAAGGCCTTGAGTCCTGCGATAGAGGCTTCTTTCCAGGTCGTTTCTTCTTGTACGCCATTGAGGTTCACGCGGATAGAGTGGCATCCTAAGGCCGCGGCTGCATCCACCCATTTGTAGTGGTTTTCTACCGCGCTCGTGCGCTCCTCTTCTGAATTGGCAGCCAGATCTCCTTGTCCATCGATCATGATGAGGAGGTTTTGGAGCCCGTATTTTTTACTTTCCTCAAGCGATCTGGAGACAAAGGCCTCCATGGCTTCCGCTGAGAAATTGCTCTTTTCGAGTTCTGGGTAGTACAGTCCGCTCACATACTCAAGCCCTGTAAAGCCCCATCCAGCGGCTTTTTCGGCAAAGGAATAGGGGTCAAGACCCTCTTCGCGAATCATGCGGTTAATGGACCATTGGGCCAATGACCATTGGAAGAGTTCTTCCCCGCCTTGGGCTTGGTCGTTGGTGCTGCCATCGCTTTCTTCTGGTGTTTTTTTGGAATCGTTTTTACAAGCGGTAAGACCGAGTAGACCTAAACCAACAGAAGCTTGGGCACTCTTGCCCAGGAAGTGACGACGCAGCATATTTTTAGATTTCGAAGCAGTATATACTAAGGAATGGAAGTGACGTTATTCTACAATATTGTCAACTTCTGACGCGAATAAATGTAGAAAATTTATTCTACTTTTAATACTTTTAGGAATTAATCAAAGCGCATTGCATGAGCAAATTTTTTTATAACGATGAACAGGAGAGCTACGATGCGATCGTAGTGGGTACTGGGATTAGCGGAGGATGGGCTGCCAAAGAACTCTGCGAGAACGGGTTAAAGACCTTGGTTCTGGAAAGAGGGCCCATGAAAGAACACCGCAAAGACTATCCAACGGCCTACAAAGACAGCTGGGATTTTCCGAACAATGGAGAGTTGTCCGCTGAGGATATGGCCAAACAACAAAAGCAATCCCGAACGGGCTATACGACAAAGGCCCCTCACAACTTCTGGTTCGTCAATGACCTTGATCATCCCTATAATGAAGTAAAGCGCTTTGATTGGATGCGAGGGTACCACGTAGGTGGACGATCTATCATGTGGGGTCGTCACAGCTACCGCTGGAGCGAAATTGACTTTGCAGCAAACGCGAAAGAGAATTGGGCGATTGATTGGCCGGTTCGCTATAAGGATATAGCGCCTTGGTACGACAAGGTGGAGTCCTACATTGGCGTGGCGGGCGAAATGCTCGGTCTACCCCAACTTCCTGATGGCAAGTTCGAACCCATGATGGAGCTCAATTGTGTGGAGCAACACGTGCGGGAACAAGTGGCTGAAAAAATGGGTGGTCGTGTAATTACCGCGGGTCGTGTAGCGCATATTACCAGTGATAAACAATTCAAGGGAGACGGCCGTGGACGTTGCCAATACCGTAACCGCTGTATTCGAGGATGTCCTTTTGGAGGATACTTCAGCAGTTTGTCTTCGACCCTTCCAGCCGCTGTCGATACCGGAAACATGACTTTGCGTGTGGATTCCATTGTACATGAAATCATGTATGATGCCGATACGCAGAAGGCAACCGGTGTTAAAGTCATTGACCGCGAAACCAAAGAAGAATACGAATTCAAAGCCAAGGTGGTATTTCTCTGCGCTTCTGCAGTAGCTTCTACCTCGATTTTGATGCAATCCAAGTCGGACCGCTTCCCGAACGGAATGGGGAACGATTCAGGCGAACTCGGACACAACATCATGGACCACCACTTCTTGGTGGGTGCCCGTGGTAAAATGGATGGCTTTGACGATAAATACTACAAAGGGCGCAAGCCAAACGGTATTTACATTCCTCGATTTAGAAACCTTGGAGGCAGCAGTGATATGCCGAACTTCAAGCGTGGATATGGGTATCAAGGGGGAGCTGGTCGTGGAGACTACGAAGACCTGGTCGCTGAAGCAGCTTACGGTTCAAACTACAAAGACGGTATTTTGAAGCCAGGAGGTTGGAACATGAATATGCTTGCTTTTGGGGAGATTTTGCCTTACCACGAAAACAAGATGATGCTGGATTACGACAAGAAGGACCAGTGGGGCTTACCTACGGTTACTTTTGATGCCGAAATCCAAGAGAACGAGCTGGAAATGCGTAAAGATATGCAAGACCAAGCCGTCGCCATGCTGGAGAAATCAGGAGCTCGTGATATTGAACCTTATGACCGCACCTATGCGATCGGATTGGGAATTCACGAAATGGGAACAGCCCGTATGGGAAGAGATCCCAAGACTTCCGTGGTGAACGCGCACAACCAATTACACGCGGTTAAAAACGTTTATGTCACCGATGGTGCCTTTATGACTTCTGCGAGTTGTGTCAACCCGTCTTTAACTTATATGGCGTTTACTGCCAGAGCAGCCAATCACGCTGCCGCTGAACTCAAAAAAGGAAACTTGTAATGAAAAGAAGAACCGTATTAAAGCAGATGGGTGCTGGCTTGGGTTATGCCATGGCCGCGCCAGCCGCATTCAGTATTCTACAGAGTTGTCAAGGCAAAGATCCTTTTGAGGGTTGGGCTCCGACTTTTTTAAGTGATGACGAAGGCCGAGGAGTGGCTCGTATGGTCGATATGATCTTACCGAAAACCGATACTCCAAGTGCAACAGAATTGGGAATTCACCAATTCATTGACACCTTTTGGACAGAAGTATCAGAGGAAGAAGATCAAGCGTTTACCCGCATGATTATGGGGCATTTTAAAGAGGCTCTCTTTTCAGAAACCAGTGCCGAAAGCTTTGCAGACGTCAAAGACGAGGCTTTGGAATCTTTTATGGGGAAACACCTTGCTAAGCTGGACGAAGCCACAGAAAAGAAGCATAAAGAGATGTATAAGGCTTATTCAAAGGCCAAGTACCAACAAAAAATGGCCAAGGTTTTAGGGCAACAACCAGGACCAGATCCGAGCATGGATGCAGAAGTATCACGCTACCTGTTTGCGACTTCTATCCGGGATATGGCGACTTGGGGCTTTAAGAACCACCCGACCATTGCCAAAGAAGTACTGGCTTACGATCCTATTCCTGGCGGGTACATCGCCTGTGGAGATGTCGATGAGCTAACGGGCGGGAAGGCCTGGTCGTTGTAGACAAGACATTCCTAAAGATTTGAACTCCTCTATCCTTCGGGTTGGGGAGTTTTTTGGTTTAAAGAAAGATTAACAGGCTGAAAGACAAGATATCGCGAGTCTTTTGCGTTAGACTTTTAACCCAAATTATTTTTCTGCTATGCTATTGGTGATTGTTAGCCGGCTCTTGCTTCAGCTTTACCGCACAAGAAGATAGACCAGCGCCCTTAATCGATTTGCCATGGAAAAATACATCATCTTTCTCGGGATTTACTTCGCTTTGCTTTCGTACAGCATGCTAAAGACCCACTTCAAAAAGTAAGGGTAGGGGGAAAAGAAAACGGGCGTCTTTCCGGTCCAGTTTCTTATTCATTCAGATAGTTCCCCCCGAAACCTAAAATCCTAATGACAACTGT
>CAZLGZ010000171.1:0-5706 GCA_964558965.1 uncultured Flavobacteriaceae bacterium | reverse complement strand
TCGATCGGTCACGGCCATCCCCATTTTCAAAAGCGCCTAAAGGAACAGATTGATGTTTTGCCCTTTTACAGCAACGCTGTGCAGAATCCACTGCAACAAGAACTGGCGGCCCTGCTCGGTCGAATTTCCGGTCTTCCCGACTACCAATTGTTTCTGTGTAATTCCGGAGCGGAAGCCAATGAAAACGCCCTAAAACTGGCTTCCTTCAGAACAGGAAGGGCCAAAGTATTGGCCTTTACCAACAGCTTTCATGGACGGACTTCAGCGGCGGTTGCTGCCACAGATATGCCTAAAGCACTGGCGCCTCTAAACGCCCAACACCAGGTGGATTTCTTGCCTCTCAACGCCACAGAAATTGTCGTTAAGGCCTTGGAATCTGAGCAATATTGTGCAGTGATCCTGGAGTGCATACAAGGGGTCGGGGGTCTGGACGAGCCTACAACAGCCTTTTTACAAGCCATAGAAAAAGCGGCCCAAAAATCGGGTACCTGGCTGATAACGGATGAAGTGCAATCCGGCTTTGGACGCAGCGGAGACTTCTTTGCTTTTCAAAAGCACGCCGTTACCCCCGACGTCATCAGCATGGCCAAGGGTATGGGGAATGGATTTCCGGTCGGTGGGATTCTGGTGCATCCACAGCACAAAGCTATCGCCGGAGAACTGGGAACTACCTTTGGTGGAAATCACCTGGCCTGTGCCGCCGTACTGGCAGTACTAGAAGTGCTGGAATCCGAAGATCAGCTCTCCGCTATTCCAGAACTGGAAAACGCTTTTAAAAGTCATGCCGAAAAAGCCGGAATTCGGGTTAAAGGCCGAGGACTCATGCTCGGGTTGGAATTCGATCATCCGGTAGGGGAGTTGCGAAAAAAACTCCTGGAAGCCGGGATCCTAACTGGTGGATCCAAAAACCCCAACCTCTTACGCATCCTTCCGCCCTACACCTTGAGCAAGACGGATTGGGAACCTCTTTTTAACGCCATCAATCACCTCAGCAAATGAAACACTATTTAAGCGTCAAGGATTTGAAGCAGCCTCAATTGGCTATTGAACAAGCTCTGCAACTGAAAACCAATCCACTTCAAAACAGTGAACTGGGCAAGGGCAAGACCCTTATTCTGCTATTTTTTAATAACAGTCTGAGAACCCGTCTGAGTACAGCCAAAGCGGCTCAAAACCTAGGATTACAGGTGTTGAGTCTCAATGTAGGAGCCGATAGCTGGCAGCTGGAGTTTACAGACGGAACCATAATGGATCAGGGAAAGGCTGAACACATTCGTGAAGCCGTGCCGGTGTTGTGCCAGTACGGTGATCTGATTGGTCTGCGCTCCTTTGGTGAATTACAGTCCTTGGAAGAGGACCTAAGGGAACCGGTGCTGGAAGCGTTTAAGGCTCTGTCAGACAAACCCCTTATCAATCTCGAAAGCGCATTTGCTCACCCTTTACAGGCCTTGGCCGATGCCATGACGTTACAAGAGAATTTTGGGACTAAAAAACCCAAAATCACCTTGAGTTGGGCTCCTCACCCTCGTCCGCTTCCCCAGGCCGTACCCACTTCCTTTTTACGGATGATGAAGACCCTGGGAGCCAATATACAGCTGTGTCATCCCCCCGGTTATGAATTGGATGCAGCCTTGACGGAGGGTATTGAAGTGCGGTCTGATCAAGCAGCTTGTTTGGCAGAATCCGACGTGGTTTACGCTAAGAGTTGGTGCTCGACGGAGCAGTACGGCCAACACTTAGCTCTTGAAGAAAACTGGACCATCAGCCAGGAAAAACTGAAGGAAGCCTATTTTATGCACTGCTTACCGGTAAGGCGTAATGTGGTGGTTCAAGATGCGGTGTTGGATTCCAGTAAATCCCTGGTTATCGAACAAGCCAATAACCGAACCTATTCCGCCCAATGGGTCCTTCAAGAGCTATTAAAATCTAAGGAGTTATGAAAAAAGCTGTTCTAACAGTCGTCAAGGTGGGCGGGGCGGTCTTAGAAAAAGAAGACAGCCGCAAAGTACTCCTGCAAAAATTTGCTGCACTGGATGGCCCTAATGTCCTGGTCCACGGAGGTGGCCGAGAGGCCTCTCGGCTCTCGGAAGAACTCGGTCGTCCTGCCCAACTCATCGAAGGCAGAAGAATAACCGATGACTTTCAATTAAAAGTGGCCGTCATGGTCTATGCAGGAGCAGTCAATAAACAGGTGGTAGCCGAACTTCAGAGCTTGGAGTGCCAGGCGATCGGACTGAGTGGTGCGGATGGAAACCTCATTCAGGCGGTTAAACGCCCTGTTGGGGATATCGACTACGGTTGGGTAGGTGATATCATTGGAGTAAACGCCACTCTTCTGCAAGTGCTCCTGCAAGGGGGGTATAGCCCGGTCCTTTGCGCCCTCACCCATAATGGGGAAGGCAACCTGTTCAATACCAATGCCGACACCATTGCTAGCGAAGTGGCCCAAGCTCTGCAAAAACACTTCTCTGTTCGCTTGCTGTACTGCTTTGAGCATGCTGGGGTTTTAGCTAAACTCTCGGACCCCGATTCCCTCTTTCCCGAACTTTGGGAAAGCGAATTGAATCAACTGCTCCAGCAAAAAATCGTTCACGCCGGGATGAAACCTAAATTGCATACGGGTTTCAAGGCCTGTCAGCAGGGTGTGGAAGAGGTCTGGATTGGCAACCAACAAATGCTCCAAAACGGGCCTGTTAAAGGGACCCGACTACGAACTAAAAGTATATCTGAATAATCTTCTTATGATAAGTCCACTTGAACTTCTGTGTCAGCTCATTGAAACGCCTTCTTTTTCTAAAGAAGAACAGGCCACCGCAGCCCTTCTTGAAGGATGGTTGCAAGAGCATGGGGTGAAGACACAGCGGCACCACAACAACGTCTACGCCTTTAACGAAGATTACGACGAGCGCAAACCTCATCTTTTACTGTGTTCCCACCACGATACCGTCAAGCCGAATAAAGCCTACATCCGGGACCCCTTTGCGGCCAGCATTGAGGAGGACCGCCTGTACGGCTTGGGCAGTAATGATGCCGGGGGTTGTTTGGTAGCTCTTTTGGCCACCTTTGTTCACTTCTATAAAGTGAAAGACCTGCCTTACAACTTGGTACTGGCCGCTGTGGCAGAAGAAGAAAACGCTGGTGAGCAGGGGATTCGAGGACTTCTTCCTCTGCTTCCCCCACTGGATGTAGCCATCATTGGCGAGCCCACTCTGCTGGATATGGCGGTCGCTGAAAAGGGACTGATCGTCTATGATGCGGTCGTTACTGGAACACCCTCACATGCCGCCCATCCCAACACAGACAATGCCCTGTACAACACCATTGAGGTTCTCGAATGGCTCAAAACATGCGAACTGCCCTTGGTTTCGGAGCAGTTGGGCCCAGTCAAAGTTACCGCCACCCAAATCCAAGCCGGGAAACAGCACAATGTGGTCCCTGCTCAGGTGGAACTTGTCATCGACGTGCGGGTAAATGACTGTTACCGCAATAGCGAGGTCGACCAGTGGATGCAGAACAATGCACCCTTTAGCCTGAAGGCCCGTTCCCTTAGACTGGAGAGTTCTTCGATCCCTATCGATCATCCTCTAATTATCAGTGGAAAGGAGTTAGGCTTGGGGTCGTATGGTTCGCCTACCCTTTCGGATCAGGCCGCCTTGAGCTGTCCGTCCCTCAAATTCGGCCCTGGTGACAGTACCCGATCTCATTCGGCCGATGAATTCATTCACGTTTCTGAATTTCATGCCGGTATTCAGGCCTATACCGACCTGCTCACCCAATTTTTTAACCGTGTAAATACAACCCCATGAAACTTTGGAACAAACAAGCCTTGCAGAGCATTGACCAAAAAATTGAACGATTTACGGTAGGCCAGGACCGCTACTGGGACATGTACCTCTTTCCGTACGACATTCAGGCTTCCAAGGCCCATGCCCAAATGTTGGGAGAAGTGGGGTTGATCTCTGGGGAAGAATCGCAGCTCCTGCAAAAAGGCTTGGATCAATTACTGGCGGAATACGAGGAAGGCACGCTGGTTATTGAAGAATCCTTTGAAGACATGCATTCAAAAATTGAATTCGAATTGACCGAGCGACTGGGCGAGACCGGCAAAAAGATTCATACCGCACGCTCGCGAAATGACCAAGTGCTGGTTGCCCTGCAGCTCTATCAAAAAGAGAGCCTTCTGGAAGTTAAATCTAAAGTGATGCAGTTATTTGAGTGTCTGCTGGGGCTGGCTGAACAACACGCTCAAAGCCTCTTGCCGGGTTATACCCATATGCAAGTGGCCATGCCCTCTTCCTTTGGCTTGTGGTTTTCGGCATACGCCGAATTGCTTATTGATGACACTACTTTGATCAATGCCGCTTTAGAGATTACCGATCAGAATCCCTTGGGCAGTGCCGCTGGTTATGGCAGTAGTTTTCCTATCGATCGAAAGCGAACGACAGAGCTTTTAGGCTTTAGCACCCTCAAATACAATGTGGTGGCCGCCCAACTCGGCCGGGGTCGTGTGGAGCGCTCTACAGCAACAGCCTTGTCTCAACTCGGCAGTACCTGGGCCAAACTCTGCCAGGACATCTGCCTCTACCTGAGTCAGGATTTGGACTTTATCTCTTTTCCAGAAAGCCTAACGACGGGTAGTAGCATTATGCCCCACAAAAAGAATCCGGATGTCTTTGAACTTCTGAGGGCCAAAGGCAATAGTTTGCAACAACTTCCACTCCTCCTCGGGAGCATTACCCAAAACCTCTCGAGTGGATACCACCGGGATTTGCAGCTGCTCAAAGGACCCTTAATCCAAGGTCTGTTAGAGGCCCAGGAATGCCTGGATATTTTACTCCATGCTCTGCCCCAGATTCAGGTGAAAGAAGATCTTCTGAAGGCCGAAAAATACCGCTTTATCTTCAGTGTGGACACCCTGAATGAGTTGGTAAAGAACGGCGTTTCTTTTCGGGATGCCTACCAGCAGATGGGGCAATCCATCGCCGAAGGTCGTTATGAGCCCAAAACTGATATTGATCACCAACATCTGGGAAGCCTGGGTCAATTGGCCCTGGAAGAAATCCGCTTAAAAATGAAAGAAAAGCAATAGGTGCTTTCTAAGAGATCATCTTGAGGTTGTTGATCTCTTGCTCGCTTAAGGGGCGCCAGTGTCCTCGAGGCAAATCCTTTTTGGTGAGGCCGGCAAAAACAACTCGGTCCAGACGAACCACTTCGTATCCTAAGGATTCAAATATGCGGCGTACAATGCGGTTGCGTCCACTGTGCAGTTCTATTCCGACTTCGCGCTTTGGACTGTCGGCAATATAGCTCACCTGATCCACTTCAATGGGACCGTCTTCCAACTCAAGGCCTTTTTGAATCTTGATCAGGTCTTCTTTTTTTAAGGCCTTGTCGAGGTGTACGTGGTAAACCTTGCGCACCCCGTGCTTGGGATGGGTCAGGGTTTTGGCCATGTCTCCGTCATTGGTGAACAACAACAAGCCCGTAGTGTTTCGGTCTAATCGCCCAACCGGGTACAAACGGCTTTTAGAAGCATTGCCCACTAAATCCATCACGGTCTTGCGACCGCGCTCGTCTCGGGTGGTGGTAATGAAATTCTTCGGCTTGTTGAGCAAGATGTATTCTTTTTTCTCGCGAACAATGCGTTTTCCGTCAAAGCGCACTTCGTCTCCAGGTTTGACCTGAAATCCCATTTCGGTAATGACC
>CAZLGZ010000170.1:0-5712 GCA_964558965.1 uncultured Flavobacteriaceae bacterium | reverse complement strand
GGCAAGTCCTACACGACCAGCTCCTGCAGAATCCCCCAGGGTGGGAACGCAGCAAGGGTATGTGGTTGTAGCGGTGCGATGTAGGTAGCTTGCCGTTTTTTGTTGGGTAAAATCAACCCTTATCATGGCAGCTGAACAAATTGTTTTAATCACCGGTGCATCTTCGGGGATCGGCAAAGCCATCGGCTTGCACCTCCTTTCAAAAGGGTATGCGGTATACGGTACGACCCGCAACCCGGATAACTACAAAGAATTTACTGATTTTCCTCTATTGCAACTCGATGTTCGTGAACCTGAGAGCGTACAGAAGTGTGTTCAAACACTGATCGATCAGGCAGGCCGTATTGATGTTTTGGTGAACAACGCGGGTATCGGTATTACCGGTCCTGTGGAAGAAACGCCTTTGGACGAGATGCAGGCCGTTTTTGAAACGAATTTCTATGGACCCCTTCGTTTGATACAAGAGGTTTTGCCCGCTATGCGATCCCAGAATGGGGGAACCATAATCAATATTACTTCCATTGCGGGATATATGGGATTGCCTTTTCGAGGGGCCTATTCCGCTTCCAAGGGAGCCCTTTCTCTGATGACAGAATCGCTTCGATTGGAAACCAAAGGGCAGGGAATTCGGATTTGTAGTTTAGCTCCTGGAGATTTCGCGACCAATATTGCTCAGGGGCGTTACCACGCTCCGGTGATAGAAGGTTCACCCTATGAAAAGACCTATGGATTTAGTCTGGATCGCATAGACGAGGATGTCGATGGAGCATCTGACCCGATTGCTGTCGGCAAGCAGATTGAGCACATCCTCAATACAGCTCAACCCAAAGTACATTATCCGGTAGGGGAGTTTCTCCAAAAATTCTCGATCAAACTAAAAGGTTTACTGCCCGGTACTTGGTACGAAAAGTTATTAGCGCAGCACTATAAGTTGTAGTTTTGAATTAAACCTATTCATCTATGAAATTTTTTATCGATACAGCGAACTTAGACCAGATTAAAGAAGCTCAAGCTCTGGGCGTTCTTGATGGTGTGACGACCAATCCATCCCTCATGGCGAAGGAAGGCATTACGGGGCATGACAACATTATTCAGCACTACGTCAATATTTGTGAGGCAGTAGACGGAGATGTATCCGCCGAAGTGGTGAGCACCACCTTTGATGAGATGGTTGCCGAAGGAGAAGCCCTAGCCGCTTTGCATCCTCAAATTGTCGTTAAGGTACCCATGATCAAGGACGGGGTAAAGGCACTTCGATATTTTACGGATAAACGAATAAGAACCAACTGCACCCTGGTTTTTTCTGCAGGTCAGGCCCTTTTGGCCGCGAAGGCAGGAGCAACTTATGTTTCCCCTTTTATCGGACGCTTGGACGATATTTCAACAGACGGATTAAATCTCATTGCTGAGATTCGCCAGATCTATGATAACTACGGATTTGGAACCCAAATTCTAGCAGCTTCAGTGCGTCATACCATGCATGTTATTGATTGCGCTAAGATTGGTGCAGACGTGATGACCGGACCTCTATCGGCGATTGAAGGATTGCTGAAGCATCCTCTGACCGATATCGGTCTTGAGAAATTCTTAGCGGATTACCGAAAAGGTAACGGATAAACTTACTGGCTTGCCAGTTCTTGAGAACCCTGCAGTAGCGGGGTTCTTTTCATATGGGCAAAACCGTTTAAGACAATGGTGTCCTGCGCAATAATGCACTGATTCAGATCGTGTAATAGGTGTCTGATCTGATCGGAATCACTCACGCGAAATTGGAGGGCGGTATCGACTTGCATCTTTCGAACCATTCCACGCCAATCCTGTTCTGAAGTTTCGAGGTTAATACCCACAAATTGCCAGTCCGGACGCTTACTTTGAAGGCTGTCCAGTTGTCGGGTAACATTTTTAAAGTGTCCCATTTGGCGCCCTGACCAAAAGTAAAACAAGGTGTGTTTGCCTTTCGAAATTTGCGGAAAGCTCACTTGGTTGTTGTCCATACCCCAAACCTTTACAGCCGGGAGAGGTGCTCCAAATTGCAATTCCTGAATTCCTTTGAACTTAACCCGGATTTCTTCTTTGTGGCCCTGATGGCTCGAAAAACCTTCGTATAGCGCTATAAAATCTTCCGTTTGTGGATCTGCCCGGTGAACCTTGATCAGGTAATCCAAGGCCACGTTGCGCATGAGGTTGTTCTTGAGGGTTTCCTGATTGACCATGCTATCAATAAGACGAAGCTTGTGGGTATTCAGGTGCAGAAAGTCCTTTTGACTGGGCTTTGCTACAGCACAGGTATCCATACAAGCCATATAGGTCAAGTTCCCGAAATGGTATTTCAAGAAATCGTAATAGGGTTCTAGATAACTCAGCTGTTCGCTGCTTACATTGAGTTCAGAGCGGTAAGCGTAAAAGTCTTTAGGAAGTTGAGGAAAACCAACGTCCTTCATTTTCTTTTTGTGAACGAAAGGATACTTCTCGCGGTAAACGTAGTTGCCAAAGTCAATCACGGCTTGACCCATTTCACGAGCTTCTTCCGACATTTCTACTTCGTTGAGAAGGGTTTGCAACTCTTCCATTTTCATGTCGCGAAGACTATCCATTTTGTGTCGGAACTCTTCCGGGCTTAGTCCGTAGTAAGTAGAGATCAGCTCTTCTTCATCCTCGTGACTGAGGTACATTTCGATGAGGAAGTTGTTGATTTGTTCGTTGCTACCGAAGAAGGCGAGGGATTCGTCGAAAGCCATGGTATTCAAGCGGATCAAAATGCTGTCACCAGGCTCTAAATAAACGTACTGGTATTCTGGTGCATGTTGAAAGTGGTGAAGACCCGGTTCGAGATTTTCTATCTCGATGGAGAACCGGTTGTTCTTGTCGAGCTTGGCCGAATCGATAACTTCATCTCCTTTGTGCAGGACGACATAGTCACTGGTAGGATGAACAATCTGGCCGCTGAAAAAGACCAAGTTTTCAGGCTTGTCCTTCTTCCCGCAACTAGCAAGCACGACTAAGAGGCAGAGAGGTAATAAATGCTTCATATTCAATCGACGTCTTACAAATCTAGAGAACCGGATTTAGGGGTGCTGTTAATGAGCCGTTAAATGTTGTTAAGGCCGCTTTTGGCAAGGTAAAACACTGTTTTTAATTGGAGGTGAAATGAGAGCTTGTTTTTGGCTACTTTTGCCAAAAATTTTGTCTGCATGCTTTCGGTAAACAATTTATCTGTACAATTCGGAAAACGCGTTCTTTTTGATGAGGTCAATGTCAGTTTCACTACGGGAAACTGTTATGGTATTATTGGGGCGAACGGGGCTGGAAAATCCACTTTTTTAAAGGTGATTTCAGGACAAATTGATCCCACTTCAGGAGGGAGCCATTTGGAACCCGGCAAACGGATGTCTGTATTGGAGCAGAACCACAACCGCTACGATGAATTTCCGGTTTTGGAATCTGTAATGCGCGGTAATCAACCCTTGTTTGCTGTCAAAACTGAGATGGATCAATTGTATGCGGATTACTCTGATGAGAATGCCGACCGAATCGGAGAGTTGCAGGTGCAGTTTGAAGAGATGAATGGTTGGAATGCCGAGAGTGACGCTGCTGCCTTACTATCTAATCTGGGGATAGCAGAATCGTTGCACTATACCCAGATGTCGGATTTGGATCCCAAAATGAAGGTCCGCGTGCTCCTGGCACAGGCACTATTCGGTAACCCCGATGTACTGATCATGGATGAGCCGACCAACGACTTGGATTACGAAACCATTTCTTGGTTGGAAGATTTCTTAGCCAACTACGATAATACCGTCATTGTCGTTTCTCACGACCGTCACTTTCTTGACTCGGTTTGTACGCACATCGCCGATATTGATTTTGGAAAAATCAACTTGTTCTCCGGGAACTACACCTTTTGGTATGAAAGTAGCCAGTTAGCGGCAAGACAGCGAGCTCAACAGAACAAAAAAGCGGAGGAGAAAGCGAAGGAACTTCAAGAGTTCATCCAGCGATTTAGTGCCAACGTTGCGAAGAGTAAGCAAGCCACTTCCCGTAAGAAAATGTTAGAGAAGCTCAAGGTAGACGAGATCAAGCCTTCGAGTCGACGTTACCCCGCCATCATATTTGACCGGGAACGAGAAGCCGGTGACCAAATTCTTCAAGTCGAAAAACTAAAGGCCTTTTCCGAAGATGGAGATCTCTTGTTCCAAAAGATTGATTTGAATTTGGCCAAAGGAGATAAGGTGGCGATCCTCTCTAAGGATTCACGTGCCTCCACGGCCTTTTATCAGATTATTACAGGCCATCAAAAAGCGGAAGAAGGTACTTTTCAATGGGGGGTTACCACCACCCAGTCTTATTTACCCTTAGACAATAGTTCATACTTCAGCGATGATATGAACCTGGTTGACTGGTTGCGCCAGTGGGCCAAAACAGATGAAGAAAAAGAAGAAGTCTATATCCGTGGATTTTTGGGTAAAATGCTATTCAGCGGTGAAGAAGCTTTAAAAAAGTCTACTGTTCTTTCAGGAGGTGAAAAGGTGCGCTGTATGCTCAGTCGTATGATGATGCTCCGGGCCAACGTCCTTCTACTGGATGAACCCACAAACCACCTCGACCTGGAGAGTATTACGGCCTTCAACAATTCTTTGAAGAACTTTAAAGGGAATTTATTACTCACCACACACGATCATGAATTCGTGCAAACGGTGGCCAATAGAATCATCGAACTTACCCCAGGGGGAGTTATTGATCGCTATACCACCTTTGACGAATACATGTCCGATAAAGGCATTCGCGAGTTGCGTGAAAAAATGTACGGTCTAGAAACAGTCTAGGCGTTGAAGTACTTGCTGTTCCAAATAAACGGATTGAAATTCTTTGACCGAGCAAATCCGTAATACAAAGCAATGGCTACCACGCATTTGAACACAAAAAAGAACACCAACCAGAATTCTGCACTAGAATTATTCTTAGAAAACAAGCCGTCAGGTACCAAGTAGGTCAGGGCCAAGCTTAGTACACACAGGGTAAGGGCTAATTCTATCATCCCTTTCATGGGCCAAACCATCAGCTTGCGCAAGGGGTGCAAATCATTTCCCCATTGATGGATCAGGTAGTAATAACCGTTCCCAATCGGAGCGAACAAAAGGGGATCGTCTTTGTCTTCTAAGCGAAAAAGCTTAGACGGGGCCATGATTTTTAAGCCTTGGAGTTCCGTATTGTGCTGCTTCTCTAAGAACCGAATTTCTTGGACAGCCTCCTCCGGAATTTCTGGCTTAAAATAACGTACATCCAGGAACCTCAAACGATAGTCTGTACAAACGTTTTTAATTGAATCCAGAGAGTAAATTCTATTGGTTTCCAATAAGTCTAGATCAAATGGATTATCAATAGACTCACTCTTTTTTTGGAAAGCGTTTATAATTCTGCTTTTTTCTTCCTCTTCACTGTTCCAGATGGACTGGACGAAAGCCTCTACATCCGAAGAATTTGTAGAGTCGCTCGGGCGCGCCTTGTCGAGGGCCCGTCGCACATTTACTGGGTTCAACATAACATCTTTTTATAGCAATGGCCTAAAGTTACATAACAGAATGCAGAAGTAAAACCCTTAGGTAGAAAATTGAAGTTGTGGATTTAATAAAAAGTCCAGATCCTGAAAATTTGATCCCTGGAGATCAACTTTTTTTCATTAGATTAGCCCTTCTGCACTGGTCTCATCTCTAA
>CAZLGZ010000169.1:0-5724 GCA_964558965.1 uncultured Flavobacteriaceae bacterium | reverse complement strand
CCTGAGAGGTGCTGCCTTGGAACAAGCCGTGGCAGCCATCCTCGACTAGGTTTCCTAAAATTTATTCCAAATGTCTCGGAACTCTCCTTGCACCGAGGCTCCCTCAGCCATCTGAACATTTCCGCGTATTGCCGCGTAATTGAAGTTGGATTCCAAAAATTCTATCCGGGCTCCCGGATCGAGGATCAGATCACCATAGACTACTAAACCTCCGGAAATTCGAAGCGTCGCGCCTGCTTTAAGGTGTAGATTTTGGCGTCTGTTGTTTCGACCAACATAGAGTCGGCCTTGCATATCCACGGAGCTGTTCTCGTTCAGGTTCACTTCATTGCGAACAGTATAATTGCCGCATAATAGAACATCACCATTTACCGTCATTGATCGCAGGGATTTAGAACCCCGGTAGGCTTCTGAAGTACCTGATGCAATAATCATGTTGTTTGGACCAGAGTAGTTCACCGCGTTCTCACACAAGGAGTTAAAATCTAGAACGCGATTTAATTTTATGATCTGCAGACCTTCTTTACCAGAAGCCGCAAAAATGTAATCTCCCTGAGACGCGACGTAGTTAATCGATCCTTCAAGCTCAACGACACCTAAAAATTCGTTCTGTCGTTCCCTATCGATCAAGGCTAGACCCGCACCTCCATTGGCCATCAGCCAGAGTTCCTGATTTAGAGCAGCGGCATTGGTCACCTGGTCTCCTCCATCAACATCCTCTGGGTTAACTGGAATAGAAATTGTTGCCTCCTGCTCTCTGGTGACGAGGTTGTACAGGCTGCTTCCGCTTCGCCCTTCTGCCAGAGCAACCTTATCCTCTGCAAAAGAAATACTCCTCTTTTCGGCTAGTCCAAAGTCCAAGTTGACCGGAATTTCGACCTGGGTTTCCATATTGGAATTCAACAAGCGAATACCGTAAGAGCCATCCAAAGTGGCGATTTGCCCATCGCTAATGGCCAAGGAACGTAAATCCTGAAAGGAGGCCTCATCTTGGGTTTCTAGTTCTTCATTGTAGCGGGTCAAACTACCATCCTGACCACTACTCACCCATATTCCTTGGGAGTTAATCCCTATATCTGTGGCTACAAAACCTTCCTGGAAGCCAAATTTCACACCAGAGCCCAAAGAGAAGCGTCCATTGGATATAGGCAGTCGTGCCACAAAGGAGTTGGTGGGCGCCAGATCAGATTGTTCTGCGTCCACTCCACCCACAGCAAATACATAGTTGTTGTGGTAGGCCAAGGCACTTACATCGGCGTTGGTAAAGTACACCCGGGATTGAACAACTGGGCTTTCTGGGTTGGCAATGTTGATAATATCAATAGCACCTTGGTAAACCGCGTCAGGCGTATTGTACGAAACATAGATCAGGTCGTCGTGTATGTCGACATGAGTGGCCGTCATTTGTTGCACCCCTTGGTAGGCAGGTGGTTGGATCTGGGCGACAAGGGTTAGCGGATAGTTTCCGGCCTGTGTATTTTTCTGAGTAGCGAGTTCCCAATTGTTGAGATCAAGCACTCCACTCTTATCAAAGTTGACACTGGATTGAAGTTCTACTTCATTTGTAATAACATCCATTGATGTTACGGCGTCCTGAAATACTTGGGTTTCGTCAGAACAACCTATCAATACCAAAAAAGCGAGGAAAAGGAAAGTGTAGAGATTTCGCATAAGACCGGTTTTTGCATTCGATTGGGAAAAAAAGGAACGCCTCCCGAATCCAGAATCTTATATGAATGGTTCAAACTTTTCGATGAACTGCACAGAATCAATGAAATATATTCATTAAATCAGTATTTTCTTACAATTATTTTCAATATTTCTTACAGCTTCCCTAATCGTTCGAGAACAAACATCAAGACGATTGGAACGGCCATAATCAGAACGATAAAGGTATCGGTTTGAAGTAGATAGGGCGAAAAGACCAAGGTGGTTGCATAGCCCCCAATGGCGCCTCCAAAATGCGCAGTATGCCCAATATTTCCTACCCGGGTTTTCATACCGTAAATGGAATAGAGCAGATAGAGAATACCCAGAACATAGGCAGGCAGTGGAATGGGGATGAACATCAGGGCCAAGGTCATGTCAGGCTGTAACAAGATCGCTGAATACAGTATGCCGGTTACCGCACCACTCGCCCCCACAGCACTGTAATAGGGCTCATTGCGGTGGAAGGATAAGGCCAAAAGGCTTCCGGTAAATAAACTAACCCCGTAAATCAATAAAAAACGCCAATCTCCAAAAGCATAGATGACCACATTGGCAAAGAAGTACAAGGTCACCATATTAAATAACAGATGACGGTTATCGACGTGTAAGAACCCGGAAGTAAACATTCGGTCCCATTGGCGAGCCTTGATCGCACCAACCTGGAACTTGTACCGGTCAAAAAAACGAGAATCACCAAATCCTTTCATGGTCACCACCACATTCAAAAGGATCAGCGCCAGAGTGGCTATTTCGATAGAGGGCATGCGGGTCTTTTGGCCTCAAATATAGCTATATTTGTGCATACTTTTTTCTATGTCCCTACTGGTCTATTGCCTTGTATACCCTGTCATTTGGGGGATTTCCAGACTTCCTTTTTCGGTTATTTACCTGTTATCGGATCTGCTCTATTTTTGGCTGTACCGCGTCTTCGGATACCGCAAAAAAGTGGTGGCCGAGAACCTGGCCTTAGCCTTTCCGGAAAAATCAGATGCCGAAAGAAAAGCAATTGAGGTTGAATTTTATCGCCATTTGTGCGATGTCTTTCTTGAGATGGCCAAATCCCTTGGCATGAGTACTAAGGAGATGGAAAAACGCTTCTTTGTCGAAGACTTAGGGCCTCTTGAGCAAATGGATAAAGATGGAGTTTCGGTTATTCTCAACGGTGGACACCTGGCGAGTTGGGAATGGGGTATGGCCCTGAATATGCGTGTGCATAACCTGAAAGCCTTTGGAATCTACAAGCCCTTGGCCAATCCTTATTTTGATCGCCTGGCCAAAAGGATTCGAGGCAAGTGGGGAACCCGCCTCATTTCGACCTCCGAGACCAAAGAGATCGTTGGAGAAAACAAGAAGAACAACATCCCTTCTATCTATGGGATGCTCAGCGACCAATCTCCCATGGCCATTAAAGCCGATTATTGGCGCTCCTTTATGGGGATTTCTGTTCCTGTTCATACGGGAGCCGAAAAGCTCGCTCGTCGTTGGGATTTACCTATGCTTTTTATGCAGGTCGAAAAAATTAAACGAGGGCACTACAAATGCCGTATCGAAATGCTACAGGAAGGATCTCGGGATACCGAACGATTTGAGATTACCAACGCCTACTTGGATCGAGTAGAAGAAGCCATTGCAGCTCAACCCCAATACTACCTTTGGACCCATAAACGTTTTAAACACAGAAACAAAGACCCCAAAGACTACAATGCCTTTGTACGCGAAGAGTCATGAGTACAACCCGACGATTTAAAAAAAGATACCTCCTCTTACTTCCTGTCCTGATATTCCCCTTTTTCTCGGACAGTTGTATGCGCATGCGCATGGCACCAGAACAAACAGCAGTTTACTTTGAATCCAATGGCATTTCCTTTCAGGACAAAACAGCGGTCTTGGGAGACTATGAACTGCACTATATAGAAACAGGAGACCCCACCGCTCACACCTTGCTCATGCTTCACGGGTCCCCGGGTGCCTGGGACGCTTACAAAACCTACCTAAGCGACCCTGTTCTTGCAGGGCAGTTTCGTTTGGTCGCAGTTGATCGCCCTGGCTTTGGTTTTACTTCATTTGGCTCCAGCATGAACCTGGATCAACAAGCCGAACTCCTGACGCAGTTTGCCCGAAGTATAGACAACCAAAAAGGATTTACCCTCATGGGGCATTCCTACGGGGGGCCCTTGACGGTGGCCATGGGCATTAAAGGACAAGATGTATTTGAGCGGCTGGTTGTGGTCGCCGGCTCCCTAGATCCTGCGGCTGAAAAGCCAGAAAAATGGAGAATCCCTATAAAGGCCTTTCCTCTTAAATACTATGTTCCCGGTTCTTTGCGGACTTCAAACGAAGAACTCTGGATGCTAAAAGAAGATCTATATGAACTTGCTCCTAAGCTTAAAGAAGTTAAGCAGGAGGTCTTCCTGATCCACGGAACAGAAGATATGCTTGTGCCCTACTCCAATGTTCCCTTTATGGAAAAAGAAATGTCATCGGCTCGTTCCATGCGAACTTGGACCATGCCTGACAAAAATCACTTTATCCTCTGGGAAGAAGAATCCGCCATCAAGGATTCCTTACTTGTTTGGATGAAGCCTGCTAAGCCAGTCCAGCCAATTGACTCAATTCTTCAATAAAACGATCCGCGAGCTCATCAGCGACCTCTTGGGATTGGGCCTCCGTATAAATTCGGATAATAGGTTCGGTATTGGACTTTCGTAAATGAACCCAGTTTTCCGCAAAATCGATTTTAACACCATCAATCGTGCTGATTTCCTCCTTTTGGTAGCGCTCAAAAATGGACTTTAGAATTCCATCTACATCCAATTCCGGGGTGAGCTGAATTTTCTTTTTACTCATGTAATAGGCCGGATAGGAGGCCCGTAGATCCGCTACACTCATCTTCTTTTCAATCAAAAGCATCAAGAAAAGTGCCGTCCCTACCAAAGCATCTCGGCCATAATGACTCGCAGGATAAATGATCCCTCCATTGCCTTCGCCTCCGATGACCGCCCCGACTTCCTTCATCTTTGTGACCACATTGACTTCTCCTACTGCAGCAGCGTAGTACTCCTGACCGTGCTGTCGCGTCACATCACGTAAGGCTCTTGAGGAAGAAAGGTTAGAAACGGTTGGGCCAGGATTTTTACTCAGAATATAATCTGCACAAGCGACTAGGGTGTACTCTTCCCCGAACATTTCCCCTTCGTTACTGATGAATGCCAATCGATCCACATCGGGATCTACAACAATTCCAAAATCAGCCTTTTCCTCTACTACTTTGGCACAGATATCTCCCAGATGCTCCTTTAAAGGTTCTGGATTATGCGGAAAATGCCCGGTGGGCTCACAATATAATTCCACCACTTCAACACCCAATGCCTTCAACAACTTAGGAATCGCCCAGCCTCCTGTGCTGTTCACTCCGTCAACAACGACTTTAAAACCTGCTTTGCGAATTTCTTCTGCTTCAACCCAATCCAGAGCGAGAACCTCGTCAACGTGGATGTCCAGGTAAGCATCATTGGTCACCCGATCTCCCAGTTCATCAACTTCAGCAAAAACAAAGTCTTCCTGTTCGGCAATTTCCAGAATTTTCTGGCCTTCAACTCCATCCAGAAATTCTCCTTTTTGGTTCAGGAGTTTCAAGGCATTCCATTGCTTAGGGTTATGGCTGGCGGTGAGGATGATCCCACCATCAGCTTTCTCCAGAGGCACTGCAATTTCGACCGTTGGGGTAGTCGAAAGTCCCAGGTCAATAATAGAAATACCCAATCCAACCAGGGTTTCCATAACCAAGTTCTGAATCATTCGCCCGGATAATCGAGCATCCCGACCAACAACAACGATGAGTTTTTCTTTCGAAGGATTCTGGGCTTTTAGCCAAGTACCGTAAGCGGCAGCGAACTTGACAGCATCCAAAGGGGTAAGATTATCTGCTGGAGGTCCTCCGATAGTTCCTCGAATTCCTGAGATGGATTTGATCAGTGTCATGAAATTGGTAAAAATTTTTACAAATATAAGGGC
>CAZLGZ010000168.1:0-5766 GCA_964558965.1 uncultured Flavobacteriaceae bacterium | reverse complement strand
TCCCGGAAGAAGGACTGGGTAAAACCATCAACGATCGCTTGGAACGAGCGGCGAAGTGAAGCCTCAATTCTTTAATCTAAAACCCTCTTCTCTGCTTTTAAAAGTGCAGTTTAACCCCTAGCTTTACCTAAGAATTAAAAAGCAGTAACGGACCAATACTTCAACCGTCCACAAGCCCGCGCTTAACCCCCTATATTCTAAGGATTGAAAAAAGCGAAGAAAAAGAAAATTGTCATTCTCGGTGGCAGCGGTTTTATTGGAGGAAGTTTATACAAAGAACTTTCCCCCTACTACGATACCCGCGCTTCCTATTGCCATACCACCCAGCGAGAAAGCAACCAGCATTTCTTCCAGTACGATATGCGGGATGACGATATCGTCGCTCACCTCGAGCACTACAGACCCGACATTATCATTTCTGCTTTAAGAGGAGAATTTGCAGCACAGGTTCAGGCGCATATTCACCTGATCGAATACGTACAGGCCAACCCGGTCCGCTTAATTTTTATGAGTTCAGCTAATGTATTTGATGCCTACAGCAAATTTCCCTCCTACGAGTTGGACAAAACCTTATCGATGAGTATTTATGGGCGATTGAAGATTAAAATAGAAAACGCCTTGCTTCGCTTGCCCCCCGAAAAAACCGCCATCCTCCGATTGCCTATGGTCTTTGGGAAAGGATCACCCCGGGTAAAAGAAATCAAACAGGCGCTCCATGAAAAGGAACCCATAGAGGTCTTCCCAAACCTCATTGTCAATGTGACCCACGATGACCGATTAAGCCAACAGGTGCATTACATCATTAACCGCGACCTGAGCGGGATTTTTCATTTGGGCAGCAAGGACCTCGTGCTCCACGAAGAGTTCATCAAGGACCTCATTCAAAAACTCGGGAATTATCACCCTCGCCTCAAAAGGGTATTCACCACTAACGATGACCGCTACCTAGCGGCCCTGCCCAAGTTCAATCCACTACCCGATTATTTACAAGCCGAAGTACAGGACGTGGTGGAGCACCATCAGTTGCTCTAAGTGTTTTGCCTTCGTAATTTTATCAAAACGCATTACTATGACCGCATTAAACGAATCCCAGATCCTCGAAAAACTGCAGGACCTGCCCCATTGGACCTTTGAAGATGGACGTCTACACCGCAAACTCGAATTCAAGGATTTTAAAAGCTGTTTTGCCTTTATGACCCTTATCGCGTTTGAAGCCGAGGCCCAACAGCACCACCCGGATTGGTACAACGTATACAACCGTTTACTCATCCAGCTGAGCACCCATGATGCAGGGGGCATCACCGAGAATGATTTTACCTTGGCACACACCATCGAAAAGCTTTACGGTTAGTCGGGTTTCGTTAAATTTGTCACTATTCGAATTGAATTGAATTATGGGAAGAGCATTTGAATTCCGCAAAGCCAGAAAAATGAAACGTTGGGCAGCCATGTCCAAAGCCTTTACCCGTATCGGGAAGGATATTGTCATGGCTGTAAAAGAGGGTGGTCCTGATCCGGATGCCAACTCCCGACTGCGTGCGGTAATTCAAAATGCCAAGGCGGTAAACATGCCAAAAGACAATATCGAAAGGGCCATAAAACGCGCTTCCGATAAGAATCAGGGCGACTACAAAGAACTGCTCTATGAAGGATACGCGCCTCACGGTATTGCCATTCTGGTTGAGACGGCAACCGACAACAACACCCGTACCGTGGCGAACATCCGCAGTTACTTCAATAAGTGTAACGGAAGCCTTGGGACTTCCGGTTCAGTGGAATTTATGTTTGACCACACCTGTAATTTCCGTATCAATGGAGAGGGTATCGACCCCGAAGAGCTGGAACTCGAAATGATTGATTACGGGGCTGAGGAGGTTTTTGTGGATGAAGATGGAATTCTGATTTACGCACCCTTCGAGCAATTTGGAGCTATTCAAAAAGAACTGGAAAGCCGCGAAATTGAGATTCTTTCGTCCGGTTTTGAACGCATTCCTCAGGTGACTAAACAACTCACTGAAGAACAGGTGGCCGATGTAGAAAAGCTTCTTGAAAAAATTGAGGAAGACGACGATGTACAGAACGTCTACCACACGATGCAGGAATAGTGTAAGGAATTACTTTCACTTTCGTCCAAGCAAGAGATAAGCTATACTACACCCATTCCATGAGATTTCTCCTTTTGCTTTTTTTCTTGCCTTTTGCTCTCCAGGCGCAAAACATGACTCCTGAACGATTGGAGGAACTCATTCGTCAAGAAGCCGATACGGTTCAAGTCCAAAACAACATGATTCAATTTAAGGTGAATCAGTCCGTGCTTTTGTGCATCTATGACGCCAATGCGAACCGAATGCGCATCATTTCACCTATTGTGGAGCGGAGTGCTTTAGAAGAAAAAGATCTCTTGAATGCTTTGGTAGCCAACTTTCATTCGGCCCTGGATGTGCGCTATGCCTTATCCGACGAAATCATTTGGTCGGTCTATACCCACCCCCTACAACAGCTCTCTGATGCCCAAGTGGTCGATGCCATTCAGCAGGTCTACGCTGCCGCACTCACTTTTGGCAACACCTTTTCTAGTACGGGTATGATTTTTCCGGGAAGCGGAAACAGCCGAAGAATTGAGAAAGCAAGAGATTCGGTTCAGAAGTTCTAGTGCTTCAGATAAGACAGTATATCCCGAAGAGAATCCAATTTTAAATAGTCCTTGCGAAGTTGTTCTTCGTCCTTCACCTCCTCATGTGCCCAGGTCGTGTGGAAAGGCACGTGCGCGGCTTGAGCCCCTAATTCAATAAGGGGTAGCACATCCGATTTCAGGGAGTTGCCAATCATCAAAAACTCCTCAACCGGAATCTGCAAATGATCCAGCAGGTGGGCATAATTCGAAGGTTTCTTATCACTCAAGACCTCAACGTGGTGGAAGTAATCCGTAAGACCAGATTTTTCGAGTTTCCGTTCCTGGTCCAAAAGATCTCCTTTGGTCAGTACAATCAGGCGATAATGGGGCTGCAAGGCTTGTAGAACCTCCTCTACTCCTTCCAGTAATTCGACCGGGTGCGAAATCATGGTCTTCCCCATTTCAAGAATTTTCCAAAGGGTTTGTGGCGGCACCTCTCCGTTCGACAGGTCCAGAGCCGACTCGATCATCGAGAGCATAAAGCCCTTGATCCCGTAGCCGTAAATCCCCAGATTTTGCATTTCGACCTTGAACAGTTCTTGGTCGATTTTATTCTTGGTCTCGTAGCCTTCTAAAAGAGTGGCAAAGCGCTCCTCCGTTTCTCTGAAATACGATTCATTCACCCAAAGGGTATCATCGGCATCAAAGCCTACGACTTTAATAGTGGAGTAATCGGGTTGATTCATGTGTTGTTTTGGTTCCATTTAGCATTGGCCTGCTCCAGATCTTCCGGCGTATCAATGCCAATGCTGGGGCGGCTGGTTTCGAGCATTCGAAGACGGCGACCATACTCCAAAAAGCGAATGGCTTCAATTTTTTCACTCGCCTCCAAGGGTGCGATAGGCAGTGCTTTAAAATCCAACAAAGCCTGGCGTCGAAAGGCATAGACTCCGATATGCTGGTAGTAAGACGTACTCACCTCCTGATCTCTTGGGTAGGGAATTGGAGAGCGAGAAAAATAGAGGGCGAAACCCGCCTGGTCTGTAATGACCTTGACTACGTTGGGATTGGCCACCCTTTCCTCCTCTTCAATCCTCACCATCAATGAAGCCAAATCGATTTCCTTTTTATCATCCGCTTCAAAAAGGCGGATGAGTTGGGCCAGGGATTCGCGATCTATAAAGGGTTCGTCTCCTTGCACATTAATAGCCACGTCTGTATCGATATGGGCGATGGCCTCTGCAAGACGATCACTTCCGGTATCGTGCTCTTGCTTACTGCGCAGGACCTTCCCTCCTAAATCTGCAATACACGATTCAATTCGGTCATCATCGGTCACCACATAGACCTCATCAAAGAGTTGACTATTGACAACGGCTTCATAAGTGCGGGCCAAGACGGGTTTACCTCCCAGGTCTTTGAGTAGTTTTCCGGGAAAACGGCTGGCCTGGTACCGAGCGGGTATCAGAGCAACCACATGTAGTTTCTTCGGCATTTAAGCGGTTTTGCGTCGAGGACGGAGCTTGCGGTAAATAAAAAAGACAAAAAACAGGATGAATACCACCAGTATTCCAGCGATGACAGGCATAAAAAGAGAGGCCAAGGAAACCGTCGCTGCGGCTCCGGTCTCGACCGCACCCACTACGGGATTGGCGAGTCCTCCGGTTGTCGCTGTGGACGTAAGTCGTCCAGCTGCATTCGCTCCTTTAATGGCTGTGGCTGTTCCCCCTCCTGCTATTATAGCTAAAGACCAGGTAATTACAGGATCCAGGTCCGAAACCGTGGCAACCATAACCGCTGTTCCAGCAATCGCGGCCAGGGGTATGGCAATACTGTCTAAGGCGTTATCGACCCAGGGAATGAGGTAGGCAAAGACCTCTGCTACGGTTGCGATCCCCAGGGTGGTTATTGCAGCCGTGCTCCCAATCCAATCCCAGCTTTCGTTGAGTTCCAGTATTCCGTAGTTGGAAGCCAGGCTCAAGGCGAAAAGGGGTAAAAAGACTCGGAAACCTGCTGAAGCAGCCAGGCCAATTCCTAAAAAAAGACTTGCGATTAATTCTTGTGACATAGTGTATTCTCTTCTTCTAAGATAGTTATTCTGCAAAAAACGAGCCAGGAAAACCAATGAGGTACAGCTTCTCTCTGGCCCGGGTAACGGCTGTATAAAGCCAACGCAAATAATCCCGGTTTACGCCATCAGGCAGATAAGGCTGTTCCACAAATACCCTGGACCACTGCCCCCCCTGGGATTTGTGGCAAGTCAAGGCATAGGCAAACTTCACTTGCAGGGCATTGAAGTACTTGTTGTTTTTGACGGCCAAAAAGCGCTTGTAGTTCGACTTTTCATCCGCGTAATCTTCGCGTACAGACTGGTAGAGGCGGTTGCTGTCTTCGTAAGAAAGGGAGGGACCTTCCCCATTGAGGGTATCTAAAAGCAAAACGGTTTCGAAGGGTTTCTGATCCGGATAATCCACCAATTTGACTTTGGCTTCCGCAAAACGGAAACCGTAAAGTTCCTTAATACCAAAGAGTTCCAACAGTTCGACGATGTCTCCATTGGCAACAAAGCCCGCCTCAGATTTTGGATCGAGCCAGAAGTAATTGTTGCGCACCACCATGAGGTAGTCCCCAATGGCCACTTCCTGATCCAGAAACAAGATCTTTTGGCGAATGGTCTGGTTGTAGCGTATCGCCCGCTTGTTAGAGCGAACAATGAGGGCGGTTTCTTCACGACCCACTTCCGAGTAGGATTCGTCAATGGCCTCCTGAATCTCGTAGCCATCAACAAGGCGTACAATATCAGGGTAACCCGCCAGTTCAAACTGAAACTGTTCAAAAAACTCTTCCTGCAGCTGTTCCCGAATACGCGTCGCATTCACCAGAATACCGGACTCTGCAGCCTGACGGACTACATCGGTTAACTCAGCCGGTTGCACTTCCTTCGAAAAAGAGAGGCTGAGGGTATGCTCGTCGAGAGCTGGACTCAAGTCAGAACGAACTGGAGGCAATTGAGCCGTATCCCCGATTAGAATCAGTTTACAACGGACTCCTGAATCCACAAACTGAATGAGATCTTGTAAAAGCGAGCCGTTTTCGAACATTTTTTGATCAGAAGGCTGATCGGGAATCATGGAGGCCTCATCGACCAAAAA
>CAZLGZ010000167.1:0-5810 GCA_964558965.1 uncultured Flavobacteriaceae bacterium | reverse complement strand
GCCCAGTTGAGCTACGAGGAGGCCATGGAGCTTTCGCACTTTGGAGCAAAAGTCTTGTACCCGCCGACCATTTGGCCGGTACTTGAAAAAGGCTGCCCGATTCGCATCAAAAACACCTTTGCACCCGAGGATGCCGGGACCCTCATTCAGGCGGCCGAAAACCCAGATGCCAAAACCGTTCGCGGTATCAGCCACATCCAGGGTATTAGCTTATTAACCTTGGAAGGGCCCGATATGGTCGGGATTCCCGGTGTTTCAAAGCGCTTCTTTGAAGCCCTAGGCCAGGCCGACGTCAATGTAGTCTTGATTACACAGGCTTCTTCGGAGCACTCCATCTGCGTCGGCTTGATGAGTGAGCAGCTCACACAGGCAGAACAGGCCATCAAGACCGAATTCGAACGAGAAATCGAAACCGGTCGACTTAAAGAATTACTAATCGAAACCGAACTGGCCGTGGTTGCCTTGGTTGGAGACAACCTCAAAAGCCACCAAGGGGTCAGCGGTCGTATGTTTAGTGCCCTTGGAAAAAACAACGTGAATATTCACGCCATCGCCCAGGGTGGATCCGAAAGAAACATCTCGGCGGTCATCGCCGAAAAGGATGTCAAAAAGGCCCTCAACACCCTGCACGAGACCTTCTTTGAAGTTCAAACGCGTCAGCTGAACCTTTTCATCCTAGGAGTGGGGAACGTCGGAGCCCGCTTCCTCAAACAAGTGGAACAGCAACAGGAGTACCTCAGAGAAAACCTGCGCTTGCAGTTGCGCATCATTGGACTGTCCAACTCCCGTACCATGGTCTTCGATGAAGAAGGCATCGCTCTTTCGGACTGGGAACAGCGACTAGCCGATGGGCAAAAGGCCAATATCGACGGTTTTAAGGAACAACTACAAAGCCTGAACCTGCGCAATAGCATTCTGGTAGACAATACGGCCAGCGAGGCTATTGCACGTCAGTACCCGGATTTCTTAAAGCGGAATGTGGCGGTCGTGACCTGCAATAAAATTGCCTGTTCCTCTGAACTGGAGTACTATACCGAACTCAAGGGTCTTAGCTCGCGTTATCTTTCGCCCTTCCTTTTCGAAACGAACGTAGGCGCTGGATTACCTATCATCGACACCCTTCGCAACTTGATTATTTCGGGTGACAAGGTGCGCAAAATCCAAGCGGTACTCTCGGGGAGTTTGAATTTCGTTTTCAACACCTTTCAGGAGGGCGACTCTTTTCAGGCCATTGTGGAGGAAGCCAAAAACCAAGGCTTTACCGAGCCAGACCCGCGAATTGATTTATCTGGGGTCGACGTGATGCGGAAAATTTTGATCCTGGCCCGTGAAAGTGGCCACGCCCTCGAAATGGAAGAGATCACTTCGGATTCGTTCTTGCCCGCCTCCAGTCTTGCGGCCGATAGTGTTGACGATTTCATGGCTACTCTGGGGAAAGAAGAAGAACACTTTCAGCAATTATTACAAGCCAAGCCATCCCCGGAACACCGTTTAAAATACGTGGCTTCCTTTGAGGAAGGGAAGGCATCGACCGGCCTGCAGTATATCGCACCCAACCATCCTTTTTACGAGCTGAACGGAAGCGATAATATCGTGCTTTTCTTTACGGACCGTTACCCGGAACAACCGCTCATCATCAAAGGTGCTGGAGCTGGAGCCGATGTTACGGCCTCGGGGATATTTGCAGATATCATCCGAATTGGCAATTTTTAATTCTGGAAGACCCACCGACCATGGAAAGAATTGAAGTATTTTGCCCGGCGACAATCGCCAACCTCAACTGCGGCTTTGATGTTCTCGGCCTGGCCCTCGAGGGCGTCGGAGATGTTATGCACATTGCTAAAACCGAGCAGTCCGGAATTTTAATTAAACAGCTCAGCGGGCCGAGTCTTCCGCTGGAAGCGGAGAAAAACGTAGCCGGGGTAGCTGCGCTAGCCCTTTTAAAAGCGCTGGACATCAAGCAGGGATTTGAAATCTCCATCGAAAAATTCATCAAACCGGGAAGTGGAATTGGCAGCAGTGCGGCAAGTGCCGCCGGAGCGGTTTGGGGGATTAACGAGCTTTTAGGGCGGCCGCTTAGCAGAAAACAACTCATTCCCTTCGCCATGGAAGGAGAGCGATTGGCCAGCGATGTTGCCCATGCAGACAATGTGGCTCCTGCCCTACTCGGCGGTTTTACCCTGGTCAGAAGCTACGACCCACTGGATGTACTCCGTTTGCCTTCGCCCGAAAAACTGGTGGCCACCGTCATCCATCCGCAGTTGGAACTCAAGACCTCTGATGCGCGAAAGCTCCTGAAATCTCAGGTAGAACTCACGAAGGCCATTCAACAATGGGGTAACCTGGGCGGACTGGTTTCTGGTCTTTACGAAGAAGACTACGAACTCATCGGTCGCAGTCTGCAAGATGTCATTGTGGAGCCCAACCGCTCCCTCTTGATTCCTGGTTTTGACGATTTGCGAAAAGCCATTACCGATGCAGGGGCCTTGGGCTGCGGGATTTCCGGATCTGGACCCTCGGTCTTTGCCCTGTCCAAAGGAAAAAAGACGGCTTTAGCCGTGGCCGAGGCCATGCGCTACACCTATGAACCCCTGGGCATCCCTTACGATATTCACGTCTCCAAAATCAACCGAGAAGGCATACACCTATGCAGTACAACAGCTTAAACAAGCAAAGTCCCGCCGTGGGCTTTCAGGAAGCCCTTTTCCGAGGGCTGGCCCCCGATAAAGGCCTCTATTTTCCGGGGAACTTACCGCATTTTTCTGAAGAATTTTGGAGAAGTCTTCCCGAGCAGGATCCACAAGAGATTGCCTTCCAGGTCATGAAAAACTTCGTTCAGGAAGAGCTGAGCGAGAAGCAGCTGCGGGCGATTTTGGCCGAAGTACTTCATTTTGATCTGCCCTTAAAAGAAATCGACAAAGACCTTTTTGTACTCGAACTCTTTCACGGACCGACCTTGGCATTTAAAGATGTGGGCGCCTTGTTCATGGCCCGATGTCTTTCGGCCCTAACCCCTAACCCGGATACCCGACTGACCATTTTGGTCGCTACTTCGGGCGATACCGGTGGCGCGGTGGCCAATGGATTTTTAGGAGTTCCCGGTGTGGAAGTGGTCATCCTCTACCCCAGCGGAAAGGTCAGTGCTTTGCAAGAACAACAGCTGACGACACTCGGTCAAAACATTACGGCCTTAGAGGTTAATGGAAGTTTTGACGACTGCCAGCGCATGGTAAAAACCGCCTTCTTGGACGAAGAAATCAAGTCCCAACGCTTGCTCTCTTCAGCCAACAGTATCAACGTTGGACGCTGGCTGCCTCAGATGCTCTACTACATCCTGGCCGTAGCCCAATTCCAAAAGAAATACTCCTACGAAAAGGCCCAGGAGCTTATTTTCTCAGTACCCTCAGGTAACTACGGGAATATTTGTGCGGGAATGCTGGCCCACCGTATGGGTATGCCTGCCGGGCACTTTGTGGCCGCAACCAACGCCAACGATGTGGTACCCCGTTACTTGTCCGGAGAAGACTACCAACCAAAGGCCTCTGTACAAACCTATTCCAACGCCATGGACGTAGGCGATCCGAGTAACTTCATTCGGATTGAAGAGCTTTGGGGGTACGAAAGAAACGAACTGAGTCAGAAGCTTTCCTCCTACGCCTATAGCGATGCCCAAACCCTGGCGGCCATGCAACACCTGTACAAGGAGTTCGATTACCTGGCCGATCCGCATGGTGCTATCGGTTACCTGGGTGCACGAGAGCAACAAAGGAAAACCCCTGGCAAACCGGCAGTCTTTTTAGAAACAGCCCACGCAGTCAAGTTCTTACCGGTTGTCCAAAAAGCCCTAGGGTTTGAACCTGAACTGAGCCCAGCCCTGCAAGACCTGATGGCTCGACCCAAAGTCTCTACGGAGATTTCGACTTACGAAGAACTCAAAGCTCTTCTACTGGCCTAGAAGTTCCCGATTCCTCTTTTTGAAGGCTGGAGTTTTCTCTACTTTTGAAGGAAATTTATATCCTTTATGAAGACGACTGCCTTAAACGCTGTACACCAGGCCCTTGGAGCCAAAATGGTTCCTTTTGCTGGGTTTGAAATGCCGGTAAGCTATGCCGGAGTGAACGAAGAACACCTCTGTGTTCGCGAAAAGCTCGGTGTTTTTGACGTTTCTCATATGGGGGAATTTTTGATCGAGGGTCCAAAAGCTCTCGACCTGATCCAATGGGTCAGTACCAACGATGCCTCAAAACTTGAAGTGGGTAAAGCCCAATACAGCTGCCTGCCCAAAGACGAAGGCGGAATCGTGGATGACCTCATCATTTACCGTGTCAAGGAAGAAACTTATTTGTTGGTAGTCAATGCTTCCAATATTGACAAAGACTGGGCACACATCGAACGCCACAACGAAAAGTTTGGGGCTGAGATGCGTAACCTTTCTGATGAGTACTCCCTACTGGCTATTCAAGGGCCCAAAGCTGTGGAAGCCATGCAATCCTTGAGTTCCATCGATTTGGCCGAGATTCCTTTCTACAATTTTAAAGTGGCGGATTTCGCGGGTATTGAGCACGTGATCATTTCGGCTACGGGCTACACCGGTTCTGGCGGATTCGAAATCTACTGTAAGAACAGCGAAGTGGAACAGGTGTGGAACAAGGTCATGGAGGCCGGGGAAGCTTTCGGAATCCAACCGATCGGTTTGGCTGCTCGTGATACCCTCCGACTCGAAATGGGCTACTGCCTTTACGGAAACGATATTGACGAAACCACTTCGCCTATTGAAGCGGGATTGGGATGGATCACCAAGTTCACCAAGGATTTTGTGAATTCAGAGGCCCTTAAAACCGAAAAAGAAAACAAACCGAGTCGCCGCCTCATCGCCTTTGAGCTGAAAGACAAAGGGATTCCGCGCCAAGGTTATGAGCTACTCAGCGAAGAAGGCAACGTCATCGGAAAAGTAACTTCCGGAACCCAGTCACCTTGCTTAGGAAAAGGAATAGGATTGGGTTATGTCGAAAGGGCTCACGCAGCCAAGGGCGGGACCATCCAAGTGCAAATACGCAAAAAACAGGTGCCGGCCGAAGTGGTTGGACTTCCTTTTTATAAGACCACCTAAAGATCATTCTAGATATATCTTAAGGTCAGCACGCGAGCTGTGATGCCCAAGTTACTGGATAGTACCAGCAATATTCTCGATTGGTCAGGCTGCGGGTAAATGGATTTACTATATTGTACATGAGAACGACGCCTTTTTGAATGCTTGTTTGTTCTACAAAATGCTCACTGGAAATAAGGCGTCTGAACTGAAATTCACTGGACCAATTGTTCCGGAAACCGCCGGTCTCCTAAAACATATGGTTGAATCAACTATTCGCACCACTTGAATAAACTCAAACCGGAACTTAGCGTTGTCGAGATTGGCAAATGTAGATTTGCATTGGGAATAGTATTTGGAATTATTTACGGTAGCCTTTCTTTGCTCTGGTTTATCCTTCTTGACAAGGCTTATTTAATACTCTTTCACGCAATTAACAAACATGAAATCCTCAAGACTGACCTGGAATTCAGTTTGTTTGATGGGTTTTTATTGAGCACTATCTGTGCCGCCCTAGGGTTCTGCCTCACCATGTTTATTTGGACAAGTAAACCCCTGCAAACCCATAGAAAAAGGACTTTTAAGTTGCGTGTGGCCCATACCAATGCACTCTTCTTGTTCATGCTTATCCAATTTGTTTTTACCAAGTTTTGGACCTTCGGCTCTTCGTTTAGATACGACGGATTTGAGCTTGATCTAAAAGAAGGGTTCGGCTATTTAT
>CAZLGZ010000166.1:0-5859 GCA_964558965.1 uncultured Flavobacteriaceae bacterium | reverse complement strand
CATAAAATGAAATCAATTACTATCAAAGGATCCCAAAGAGAAAGCGTGGGCAAGGCTTCAACCAAAGCCCTACGTAATGCTGGAAAGGTCCCTTGCGTACTGTACGGAGGGGAAGCACCAGTTCACTTTTCAGCTGAAGAGTTGTCTTTCAAAAATCTCGTGTACACTCCAAATGCGCACACGGTATTGATTGAACTAGAAAGTGGTGAAACTTACCAAGCGGTTTTGCAGGACATTCAATTCCACCCGGTAACCGATCGCATTCTGCACATCGACTTCTTCCAGTTGTTCAAAGACAAGCCGATCACCATGAATATCCCTGTTCGTTTGGAAGGAAATTCTCCTGGTGTACGTAACGGTGGACGTCTATTGCGTCGTAAGCGTAAATTGGCCATTAAGGCTCTTCCGGATTTGTTGCCTGACGAAATCGTCATCGACATCTCCAAACTTCGTATCGGAGGAACTATTTCAGTTGACTCTCTTCGTGTTGATGAATACACCATCATGCACCCAGACAACCAGGCCATCGTTCAGGTTAAAACCTCTAGAACGGCCGTTGCTGATGATGATGAAGATGAAGATGAAGAAGGAGAAGCACCAGCTGCTGAAGGCGCAGAAGCTCCTGCCGCTGCTGCTGAAGAATAAATCGATCTTCAAACCTTATAATCAAAAGCACTCTGGGTTCCCAGGGTGCTTTTGTAGTTTTACACTATGAAAAAGTTTTTGGTTGTTGGTCTGGGGAATATCGGAGAAGAATACCGAGGAACCCGCCACAATATTGGTTTTGAAATCCTGGATCACCTGGCAGAAAAGGAAGAGTTCCAATTCAGCTCAGATCGCCTGGGTGATGTAGGTCAATTCAAATACAAAGGGCGCACGGCGATTTGCCTTAAACCTTCCACCTATATGAATTTGAGTGGGAAGGCGGTTTTGTATTGGCTGCAAAAAGAGAACATTCCCCTCGAGAATTTACTCATCCTCACCGACGACCTCAACTTGCCTTTCGGCAGTCTTCGTTTAAAAACAAAAGGGTCTGATGGTGGACACAACGGCCTAAAAGACATTCAAAAAATGCTCAATACGGGTTCTTACCCCCGACTGCGCTTTGGAGTAGGCAGTGATTACTCTCGCGGGCAGCAGGTCGACTTTGTACTGGGTCGATGGAACGAGGAAGAAGCCGAGGCCCTTCCGGAAAGGCTGAATCGCTGTTCCGAACTCATTCGTTCCTTCTTGTTCGCCGGTCCCAAAAACACCATGAACAATTTCAACAATACCTAAGCCCTACTGAACTCGGAAGCCCTGAATCGGCGATTCAGCACGATTCCCTTGGCGGTCAATGGCAACGATCTGCCAATAGTAAAGACCTCCGGTAAGTACATCCACAGCAAACTCGGAAGTTCCGGCCGACTGCGTATTGACGACCGTGGTTGGAGGATTGCTTTCAGAAAAGCGCACTTCGAATTCCCATAGATCTCCGTCGACATCCCCGCTGGCCGTCCAATCCAAAAGCACCTGCCCATTGGTATCGGCACTGACCGTTGCTCCCGAAGCCGGCGTTGCTAAAGCAGGCGGAAAGGGCGCATATTCCGTTTCTGAACCTGCATTGTAAAAGGCCCAGGTCGGACTGGTGGCCGTGTCTTCCGTATCCGTATTGCTCGCAGTGACATTCCAGGAGTAAGGAACCCCTTTCTCCAAGGTGACCGGAGCCGTTGTCGAGGTCGTATTGATCACCTGTAGGTTCAAGTTCGTATTCAGATTGCGGATGCGCAAGGCATAGGCGGTGGCATTATCGGCGGCCTGCCATTGAAAAGTCACCTGACTGGTCGTAGCGCTTTGATCGACCCCCGTTGTGCATTCAGAACTTTCCTGAGGAAAGGTCAACAAAGGTGCACTTGGAGGGGGTGGCGGCCCACTGCTCTTTGAACAGCCATTGAGTCCCAGAAATAAAACGAGAAGTATTCCCGCAGATAGAGAGTGTGTATATTTTTTCATCATGGCTTGATGATTTTTACAGTTTTGGTATAGGATGGTGCTTCTAGTGTCAAGAAATAGATTCCGCTACTTAATTCAGCAGTTGGATACTGAAGGAGACCCGCTTCTGCCTGCAGGGTTCGATCGACGAGTAATTGCCCACTAAGGGTGTAGAGTCTGGTCCTCAATTCCGTCAGGTTCTGCGGGAGGTAGATCATCCCAATAGCGCCGACCGGATTGGGAGCCACAGTGGCTTCCTGTCCGATGACAATGGTCTTTGCGAACTCCCCTTGGCAGCTCTTATCGGTTTTTACCTTCAGCACATTTACACCCTCCTCTAAAGACAGTCGAATGGAACTGGCCTGGGTGGTTTGTACGTTTCCGTTGAGGGTAATCTCGTACTCCTCGGCCCCGCTCATTTCGAGAAACACCTGAGAAAGTGCTGCTTCAATTTGAGATTGTACCTGCAAGACATCGGGCTGAGTAACCTCAAGGTCAAAACATACCTGCTCGTAGGTATTTCCTCCGTCCATTCCATCAATACAGAGTCTATACGTGCCTGCACTTAAGTTTTCAAAGGTGTTGGCCGAGCTCAGGTCAAGGCTTTGGTTTACATTATCACCCGTTAGGGTGGCGTTTAAATCAAAAGCGGCTACCGTGGCGTTGGCCACAACACGAATCAATCCGTCATTGGAAGAACGACAAGATTCAGAGTTCACTTCAATTTGGAAAGCGTTATCCGCAAAACGGTAAACAGCACATCCGTTGATATCGACTTCCTGGCCAGGAGGAGTTCCTAAACAGAGATCGTCCCCATCATCGAACACCCCATCGCCGTCAGCATCAGGTCGAAAATCTCCTTCCACGCAGTATTCCAGGCTTACCGCCTCAATACTTCCTCCATCCGCGTTGGCCGTGTCTTCGACTTCCAGGACCCAAACACCCTGAGAACTTTCTCCGGCAAATGCACTTAAAGCTCCTTGAGGTAAAACATTGCCAGAAACCACTGGAGCAACTCCGCCACAAGAAAGACCGGTGCCTTCATCGGTAAAGAGAGCATCAATATTTTGTCCCCCGCCACAACTCTGCGACAACAGGGTTACGGTGGTACCGGAAGGAGAACGCAAACGCAAGACCAGATCTCCTACAAAGGTGTGGGTGATTTGTACCCGAACAGCCACCGACGAAATCGGCAGGTTCTGGGTCACAGGAATTTGAATTTCTTCTGTCGATGGCGCTCCACTTGAAATAGAGACGGGTAAGGTATCGACGACCACCGTATCACAACTGATGGTTGCTGTTGTAAAAGTGCGTACGGTACTGTATGCGCCTGCTCCACAAGCACTGGTTCCTCTAACTCTCCAGTAGTACTGTGTGCCACCAAGCAATCCTTCAGGACTGATGGTTTCGAAGGAAGTGGTTCCCTGATCAACAATCGAGCTAAAGCCTGCATCGGTGGCGATTTGCCACTCGTAACTATCTACTCCGCTTATTGCTGTCCAATTCAGGGCTGTTCCAATCGACACGGCGGTTGCATTGGCTGCCGGACTTTGCAATTCGACCGCTCCAGGTGCACTGTCCAAAAGAACCAGATTTAAATCAACACTGTAGGACTCTCCGCCTCCGTCGGCCATTAAGGTTACGGTATAGGATCCTGCAGGCACCGCATTCAGGTTCGAAAGCTCCAAATTCAAGGCAGTATCTGTGGCCGAAACGGTTGGCTGAGAAAAGCTGGCAGTCACTCCACTGGGGACGGTCGCACTCAGGGTCATGGTCTCAGAAAACCCACCATAAGCCTCATAGGTAAATGGAATATCCAAGGTACTGTCCTGGCAACCGGCAAGCTCCAAAGACTCCACATTCAAAAGGGCAGCCGTTTCTGTCACCGTAATATCCGTACTATTCACCGCCAAGAAAATCTGGTTTTGAGGCCGGACCATCAGGCGTCCTTGGGTAGTGGCCATTCCGGGAATTTGAATTTGGGCTTCTCCATCATTCAGGAGACCGGATGCTACAAGAATCGGAAAACTCACGCCTTGGTCAGCAGAGAAGTAAACATCCACTTTGGTCGCACTAATACTCCCTTGTTCAGTTCCTCCGGTGTCCCACTGCAAGGTTTGAATACTTCCCGCAGCATAGGTCGGCGAATCACCTTGGGAAGTGACCTGAAAAGGAGTATAACTGTCTAAAACTTCTATACGGACCTGGTCGGCATCAACCTGCCCTCCACCCGCGGCATTGTCGCGTACGGTCAAGGCAAAATTGTACACCCTCGCCACATTGGCCAAGGTTTCCCAAGCCGATCCATTGGTCGGCCCACTTTGAATGAGGTCTCCCGAAACAATACGGCTCAAGCGCGGAAAGAAACGGTAAGGCTCCACCGTCGGGGGTAAGGATCGGAAACTCGCGCCATTGGTGTTATTCGGTCCAAAAATGGAATTGGTCACTACCCCGTTATCGATCTGCTCCCAGCAATAGGTCAACTGATCTCCGGCGTCCGGATCAGAAGCAACTCCCTCCAAAACAAAGGGAGTACCGACTGGAATTTGATAGTCCGGTTGCTCGGTAATGACAGGAGGTTGATTGCTAATGGCCGTTTCGGTCCCACAAGTCGTGGTCCCCAGATAGGTGGTCATTTGCAAAATACTGTTGTAGTGGTAGTAGTCATCCCCAAAAGAAGCCACGTCATTGGCTCCGGTAATTCCGGCATACCCCATGATGGTGGTACCGGATCCCGGTTCAGCTTGAACTCCCGTTCCTTCTGTTTGGAAGGACCAGGTGTGGTTGGCCCCAAATTGGTGCCCCAATTCGTGCGCCACATAGTCCAAATCGTATCGATCTCCTTCCGGTGTCAGCGCCGAAGAAAAGGCCGCGCCTTTGATTCCGTTCTGACAAACTGTCCCAATCCCTCCGGCATTTCCGTTGTCGTTATCTCGGTGAAAGAGGTGTCCCACGTCGTAGGCAGCTTCACCAATTCGGGTGGTCAAGGTATTTTGAACTTCATTGTTCAGGTTGTTGCTGTAAGGGTCCGATGTACTGTTGGTAAAAATGAGTTGATCGTTGTTGGCGATAAGCTCCAAGCGAACTCCCATATCGGTTTCCAAAACTTCGTTGATCCGGGAAACCGTTGTATTGATGGCTGCCAAAGCCCCTTCAACCGTTCCTCCGTGAAAAGAGGTATACTCTCCGGTGGTTGAAACTGCAAAGCGATAGGTTCTCAGGGTCTGGTCATCGACCAGCTGTGGGGGCAATTCACTGGGGTCTCGTTCCGGAGTTTTACACTCAAAATTCTTCTCTGTTTTATGACTGCCCCTGGCGTATAAGCGGTACTGCTCCCCCTCCATTTCTAAAAAAGCATCCTTTTCGCCCTGCTGGCGAATCATCAAGGCCAACTTATTGGGACTGATGGTTAGACGAATACGGGTTTTGCCGTCCTCAGAAAACCCGACCAATGATCGGATCTGTGGGTATTTGGCTTGTAGGTCGGGATGCATCACCGATCGCTCCTCCATTTCAAAAGCGCGAATCTTTCCTTGGGCATCCGGAAACCACAGTACGGTTTTACTTTTCGAAGACGAAGCTACGGCATTCTGAAAGGCTTCCTGATTCAACGTAAAGAGCTGGGTAACTTCCCCAGACTTAAAACCATCACTTTTGGAAGTGGTGAGCCGGTGTTGCCAATAATCCTGTTGACTCCAAAGCGAAAAGGAGGTCAGGAATATGGAAAATGATAAAACAAGGCGTAATTTAGCTTTCACTCGATTAATGTTTAGTGACTTTAAAATAGTCCATTTATTTCATTCTGTTGGAGACCCTTCCCAGTATTAACCACTACAAATCAGAAATCCCTACCGTTTTAACGATAGGAACCTTCGATGGCGTACATAT
>CAZLGZ010000165.1:0-5893 GCA_964558965.1 uncultured Flavobacteriaceae bacterium | reverse complement strand
CTGTTTGCGCAAGCGTTTTTCGACAGACGAAGAAACCGTTGGCGGGCCAGTAGATGTGGCTGTAATCTCGAAAGGAGACTGCATGATCTGGATACGAAGAAAGAATTATTTTGATCCGAACGATAATTATCGTTTCTTAAATAACCTAAAATAGTTGGACCATGAATACGGAAAAGACCTTTACATCCTACAAGCAAGTACTCGACGAGTGCCTTCCTAACTACTCCAACAAACGCTGCAATAAGCCGCAATCCTCCAAGCATATTTCTCCGGAAGAACGCTTGGCGAGAACCAAAGAAAAGCAGGCTGCTAAAGCCATCTTTGAGGGGATGCGTGCAGATTGGGCCAAGAGCAACGCCAAAAAGCAGCCCCTGCTTAAAAAAGTGGGTGGTGTGTTCGGGAATTTTCTGAACTCAAAGGAAATTTCCTAAGCGCTCTTTTGCACCAAGCGTTTTAATTCAAACTGCAAGTAGAAAGCGGTCAAAATAGTTGCCAGTACATCGGCGAGCGAAAAACTCACCCAAACCCCTGTTGCACCATAGTATAAGGGCAGGATAAGCACCAGTGGAATAAAGAAAAATCCTTGACGACTCAAGGTTAACAGAAGAGCGGGCAAGGCTTTTCCAACCGCCTGAAAATAAGCTGCTCCTATGAGCTGCAAAGCGATAATCGGTGTTGCGGCGAAAACCCAGCGCATAGCGGTTGGAGCATTTTCACGAACAAAAGCATTGGTTGCCTGATCTTCAGCCGAAAGATCCGCCCGGTCACTCAAAAAGAGGTCGACTATACTCTCCGGAAATACCATCAACAAGACAAAGACCAAACTCGCCACAACTGAAGCATAAGTGATGGCGGTGTAGATGCTCTTTTTAACCCGTTCAAACTTTCCTGCACCAAAATTAAAGCCCGCAATAGGCAAGAATCCCTGGGTAACCCCGAAGACCGGAAAGAGAGCAAACATGAGCATCCTTCCGATAATGGCATAAACGGCGACCATGGCCGCCCCTCCCAGATTAAAGAGGATGTTGTTTACCAGCAAATAGGTAATGCTGGTCACGGCTTGACGTGCGAGAGTCACAAAGCCCAGAGCGCCCATTTCTTTGAGTATACTTCTTTCAAATTTCAGATCCGCCCAACGCGGCTTGAGCTCGGAATGAGGCGATAAGAAAAAGTAAAAAATGTAGCTAAAACAGAGTAAGTATCCGGCTGTGGTCGCCCAGGCAGCCCCCATCATCCCCCAGTCCAGTATATAGATAAAAATATAATCGAGCACCAGATTCCCGATGGAAGGAATGATCATTGCAATCATGGCGTGGCGGGGTTTTCCTTCCGCGCGGATCACCGTATTCCCCATCATACAAAGGGCCAAGAAAGGCACCCCGTATAAAACGATGGTGTAGTAGATTTTGGCCGGTTCAAAAATGCTCTGCTTCCCCCCAAAGGCCGGTATAAGACTATCGCGGAACCACAGTCCCAAGAGGACCATGGTACAGGTCACCAGTATCGTCAGGCTGATCTGGTTTCCAAAAGTCTTGAGAGCTTTTTGCTTGTCTTCTGCGCCGAGAGCCCGAGAAATAATACTTGATCCCCCGATCCCGATCGCCATCCCCAAAGCGGCGATAAAAAAGGAAACGGGGAGCACCACATTGATGGCTGCAATAGCGATCGGTCCAATCCAGTTTCCAACGAAAATGGTATCGACCAAGATATTCAGGCTCATCACCAAAATTCCAATGGAAGCGGGTACAGCCTGTTTGATCAATAGAGGCCCTATGGGCTTGGTGCCCAGTTCTTCTGAACGGGCTCTACTCATACGGTTAAGTAAGCTTCTCTGGTACTCCAGTCCTTGATCCAATCGGCCATAAGTGCGGCCCAATCGTCGCGATCGTTAAGGCAAGGAATGTGCTTATACGACTTTCCACCAGCCTCTTCGAATTCCTCCTTTCCTTCCATGGCGATTTCTTCCAGGGTCTCCAGGCAATCGCTCACAAAAGCAGGGGTAATTACCGCGAGGCGGGTTCGGCCTTCTTTGGCCAGACGCTCAAATTCGTAATCCGTATACGGCTTCAACCACGGATCTCCAGCCAATCGGGATTGAAAAGAAGTACTCACCTTCTCGGCGGGTAGATTCAAGGCTTTTCGGACCAGTTCTGTTGTCGCATAACACTGGTGACGGTAACACGTGTGGTGGGCTACTGAATTGATGGAGCAGCAACTGCCATCGATCTTACAGTGGGAACGGGTAGGATCGGATTTACGGATGTGGCGTTCCGGAATACCGTGGTAACTAAACAGCACATGATCGTACTCAAAACCTTCAAGTCCTTCGCCAATGGAACGCGACAAAACCTCGATATAATCGGCTCGGTTATAAAAAGCGGGCAAGGTGTCGACCTTCATTTCAGAGAATTTCTTCTGAGCGACTTCCATCGCTTTTACCACGACGGTCTCGTAAGACGACATGGCGTAGTGCGGATAAAGCGGCACCAATAAAACGTGATCCACTCCCTGCTCTTTAAGCTCCTGGAATCCTTTTTCGATGCTCATGCTGCCGTAACGCATCCCCAGCGCAACGGGCATATCGAGATGTTTCTTTACTTTTTCTGTAAACCGCTCCGAAATAATGATAAGCGGAGAGCCCTCATCCCACCAGATTTTTTGATAAGCCTTGGCTGATTTTCTGGGGCGGGTTTGCAGAATAATTCCACGCACCAAAAGGTTTCGAAGAACAACAGGAACGTCAATAACACGTTCATCCATCAGGAATTCATCCAAATAAGGACGCACCGCTTTGGGTGTGGGATTGTCCGGAGAACCTAAATTGACAAGTAAAACACCTTTTTTCACAAGCTTTTCTTTTTGTTTTGCAAAAATACGACATGATTAGGTCTCCCCGGATTTCTCTGCCAACGGTTTTGAATTCGTAACTTTCTATTTATGATAAGATCCTTCTCCCAACTGTTCTTCTTTTTCGCTTTTTGCTGTGCCTCTTTGCAGGCTCAATCGGCATTGGATTACCAGGAAGAAGATCAGCGACTCTTTGAAGCTATGGTCGATCGACTACAGTCTTCTGCTGCGCTGCAAGGCCCTACTTCGGAGCGTCTGATTGCCTTAGGCAAAACTTTTCTCGGCACCCCTTATGTGGCAAAAACCTTGGAACAGGAAGGCGATGAACAGGTGGTTCTGAACTTGAGAGGCTTGGACTGTACCACCTATATCGAAAATGTTCTGGCCTTTGATCGTCTTTTTCAAAACAAACAGAGCGCACTGGAAGAATTTGGCCAACAGCTCGAATACATCCGCTACCGCGATGGACAACTTCAGGGATACAGTTCCAGGCTGCATTACTTTACCGATTGGATTCGCAACAACGAACAAAAAGGCCTGGTCAAAAACATGACCGCTGCTCTCGGGGGTGTAGAAGAAGAACGAGCCATCAATTTTATGGGTACTCACCCGCAGTACTACCCGCAATTATCAGCGGAGGCGGAAGTCGATAAAATTCGTAAAACCGAAGAAACCCTCTCCAAAGAAGCCTTTTGTTATATCCCTTTAGACCAAATTGAAGGAATCGAAGAGCAAATCGCCTCCGGTGATATCCTGGCCCTGGTCACCTCGATTCAAGGCCTGGACGTAACCCATACTGGATTTGCCATCTGGCAAGGGGAACAACTCCATTTAATGCACGCTTCAACCTCCGGAGAGGTCGTGATTTCCAAAAAACCCTTGCGGGAATACCTGAAAGGCATCAAAAAGAACATCGGTATTCTGGTCGTACGCCCGCTCTAGTTATTTTGCAGATTGGGCCTGCAGGTATTTTTTAGGGGTCACCCCATACTTCTTTTTAAAGGCCGCGATAAAATGACTCGAGGTACTGTAGCCCACACGCAATCCCACATCGTGAACATTGAGTTCCCCTCTTAAGAGATGCTTGCGTGCCAATTCCAATTTGTGGTTCAGTAAAAACCCAAAAACCGTATCCCCGTAAATCTCGCGAAAACCCTCCTTGAGTTTTTTGAGCGGCAAATCAATTTCTACCGCCAGACTTTCGAGCGTTGGTGGCTCCAACATGCGATTAATCACAATGTCCTTGGCCATGCGAATTTTACGCACGTTTTCTTCATCTGCCAAATACGGGCATTGTTCCAAATTGGCCTCTTCGTTCCGATTAAAATAAAGGGCAAGCAATTCGTACAGTTTTCCTTTGACGTAAAGATGCCTTACCGAGTCGTGTACGCCTAGGTGCATCAACTGATTGAGAATAATAGCCTTAGAAGGCGAAATAGCCTCCTGTGAATAGTATTTTTTCTCTTTACTGATGGAGCTCAGGTAAGGGATCTGCTCGGTTTGATCCGAAAAGAGGGAATGGAATTTCTTCAGGGTCATCACAACAGTAATCATCCAGGTACCAGGCCAAAGCTCAGCATTGATGGGGAGGTCTTTTTGGGTATTGTAAAGCAACAGGGAATGCTCCTCCAGGAGTTGCAACTGGTAATTATTTTCGTTGAAGGCCAGTTGAACCTGACCTTTTAGCACAAAGTGCAGCTGTAAAAAGTTCTTATCCAGCGGGTAAGAAGTGGTGATGCGCTCGCTTAAGGGGTTTTGAAACCGCAGCAAGCGAAAACCTTCTTCCAGTATTTCTTCCTGAAAGGACCCTTTAGCGGTGTTTTTTACGGGATTCTCCTCACTCATGAGCTAAATATTGAATTTAGAAAGACTCTAAATTACGGTAAAAATCCTTTGTAAACCGCCTATTTAAAGGAAATATTTAGATTGGATCTGGCGCTATAACCCGTTAAAGCCGTCCGAAGAGACCCTTGAACTTTTGGCGTTATTAGGTCCCACCTTGCTACTGTAATTTTGCAGAGTATACAAGTAACAGAATCCTTGACCTCAACCGCTTCATCTTCCCTGTCTTTTTTTGTCGTGGGACTCAGCTTTCAGAAAGCAGAGGAAAGCATCCGTGGCCGCTTCAATTTGGCCAAGGAGCAATACGAGGCGCTTTTAGATCAGGGAAAAGAGCAAGGCTTGAGCAGCCTGATGGGGATTTCGACCTGTAACCGAACAGAACTTTACGGTTACGCCTCCAATCCGGTCGAACTGATCAAATTGCTTTGCGCTCACACCGAGGGCAGTTTTGAGGAATTTCAGGACTACGCTTACATCTACAAGAACCAGGAAGCGATCACCCACCTCTTTCGGGTAGGCACTGGCCTGGAAAGTCAGATTCTAGGAGATTTTGAGATTATCTCGCAGATCAAACAAAGCTTTAGCAAGGCCAAAAAGGCAGGAACTACATCCCCTTTTCTGGAACGCCTGTGCAATGCGGTGATTCAGGCCAGCAAACGCATCAAAAACGAAACAGCCCTTTCTTCCGGCGCCACTTCGGTGGCTTTTGCCTCCGTAAAATACATCATGGAGAATGTGGCCGAACTGAACGAAAAGCGCATACTGCTTTTTGGCACTGGAAAAATTGGCCGCAATACCTGCGACAACCTGACTAAACACGCGCCAGGTGCAGAAATCACCCTGATTAACCGCACCCGAGAAAAAGCGGAAGAAATCGGAGGAAAATACAACCTCAAGGTCAAAGATTACGGAGATCTTCCGGCCGAAATTCGCCGCTCAGACATTTTAATTGTCGCTACCGGCGCTCAAAAACCGACCTTGTCGAAAGAGCTGGTTTTTGCCAAAAAATCCCTTTTGATTCTGGACCTCTCGGTTCCCAAGAATGTGGCAGATGAGGTGTCAGAAATGGATCATGTAGAAGTCGTTCACCTCGACGAGCTCTCGCGGATGACGGACAAAACAAGAGAGCAAAGAGCCAAAGATATTCCAGCGGCCGAACGGATTTACAAAGAAGTCATGACGGACTTTATGGCCTGGCTTGAAA
>CAZLGZ010000164.1:0-5927 GCA_964558965.1 uncultured Flavobacteriaceae bacterium | reverse complement strand
GCACCCCCGCGAACAAATTCAACTCCTTTAAAACCAATATCAGGACGAGCATAGACATCATGAGCCGAGGAGTTCAATCCAAAGGTGCTCATAAGCGGCATTCCGTCGTACTGCAAAGGGTTGAAGACGTACTGTCCTCCAGAAGGTAAACCACGAACAAATAAGTTCGTTGCCGTTTCCCCTCCACCCCCTTCAGCGGTGATACCGGGAACATCTCGTAAAATATCGGCCTGGCTATTGGGGTTCAAGCGTTGGATCTCTTTGATTCGTTTTGAACTGATCGAAAGAGGCGCCTGCTTTTGTGAACGGAAAGTCGTCGAAGCCGAAAGAACAACCTCATCCAACTGCTGTCCACTTTCTTCCAGTACAATTTCGACAACAACAGCGCTGCCATTCAATTGCACCCCTTGCTCCACCGTTCTAAAGCCTACAAAGGATACCCGAAGGGTTTGTGCTCCACTAGCCGAAGTAGAGAGCATGAATTTTCCATCAAAATCCGAGGTGGTACCTTCGGTCGTTCCCACCAAAATGACATTTGCTCCCAAGACGGGAACGCCATTCTGATCTTTTACAGTTCCTGAGATCTCTGTCTGCGCTTGCATGGCCCATCCGCTGAGGCAACAGATCATCAGAAGAAATAATTTTTTCATGATTGGTATTTTAATTAGTGTTGAATGCCTTGAATTAGCATTATCTCGATTTTCATGGCCAAAGTATTGGAATACCCCATAGATTTTGCGAAATAATTGCGTACTTTTTATGCAAACGTTTGCGGTAACGTTTGCAATTGAAGATTTTTCTGATCTGTTTTGTTGAATTATGAGAAAAGAAGGAATTACGCTTAAAGGCTTGGCCCAAGAACTGGAATTATCGGTATCGACGATCTCCAGGGCCCTAAATGACCACCCCGATATCAATAGTGAGACCAAACGAAAGGTTCAACAAAAAGCGAAGGAGCTCAACTATGTCCCCAACCTTTTCGCCAAAGGATTCCGCTCGCACAGAACCCATATCATCGGGGTCATTGTTCCCAATGTCTCCCACTTTTTTACCTCGACCATTCTCAAAGGCATTTTAGATGAAGGGGAAGCCCTTGGGTACCGGATTATTATCACGGAATCCAAAAACCAAGAAGACAAACAAACCGAAATGTTGCATACAATGATTCAATTTGGTGTTGATGGAATTCTGCTTGCCCTGGCCCGAAAAACCAAGTCGGTTGACGATGTTCTCAAGACCTTACGTCGGGTACCCCTGCTCCTCTTTGACAAGGTTTCTGATAAAATACCCTGTACTCAGGTCGTGATCGACGAAGAAAATGCAGCTTACAGTGCGGTGGAACACCTCATCAATACCGGTAAAAAAAGAATCGCCATCATCAAAGAAACCGAGAACTCATACAATTCCGAAAAACGCTTCTCCGGCTATTGCAAGGCCCTAAAGGACCATGGAATTCCTTTGGACGAAAAGATCATCCTGAGTACGGAAGACATCTCCCTGGAAAAAGGCCAACAGATGGCCACTCTCTTAGCCAGTCGAGCCGAAAAACCCGATGCCGTTTTCGCGATCACGGACGACGCTGCTATAGGGGTCATCAAAGCCTTTCAACTCGCGGGAATAAGAGTTCCTGAAGACATCGCTGTTGTGGGTTTTAGTAACTCGAAAAGCTCCACTATTGTCAACCCACCCTTGACCACCGTAGACCAACCCGGCAATAAAATTGGCCGGACCGCTCTTCGCCAAATTGTGAGCGAGATTGAGAACCCCGATGAGGAGCCTTCTTCGAAAACCGTTGAAATCAAAACCCAATTGATCATTCGGGCTTCTTCCTTCGCAGGGGCCTGATCAAAGACTACGCAAGGATGAGCCGACCCACCTGTTTCTGAATCAAGTCCTGCGCATATTTTAAATAGCGCTCGATCGGGTCAATGTGGGCTCTTTTCTTCCGTTGACTTATCGCGGATTGTGAAATGTGAAACAAGCTCGCGATTTCTTCCTGAGAGTAATGAGGATTAGATAACAAGGCCAAAGCCAAATGGGCCTGGTTACTGCTCCACTGCCTGGCCAAAGCCATCAGGAGTTCCATACCACTGTTCAATCCAGCATCCATTTCTGACAAAGGACTCTTTAACCACAAAGACTGCTGGGTTTTACTGATTTTTTTAAATGCACTTTCGGCATTTTGGCGAGCCTCTCCTTGATTATCCAAAATACTATTGGTCCGCGTTCCTTCTTCTCCTATTCCGATACCAATTCGCGCACTCATTCCTTTGTGCATTCGCATACAGGTATCGATTTTAAGCGCCCAGCGCAAGGCTTCCTCAGGGGAGGTTTTAAGCTCGAAGCGGTTTCCTCTGTAGAGCTGCCAAGATTCGGGGGAATCTCCTGCCGTTTGCAAAAGTTCCCGGAGTTGATCCTGCCACAGCATATTTCCCTCTGGAGTTTGAGGGAAGATCAACTCTCCAGTTAATACTGCTATCATTTTTGGTTGTGTTTATAACGGAATGCCGTTATTTTTTTATAGTTATAATGGTAAAAGCTTATAAATATAGCCAAAAATGAAGAAGAAATCAGTATACCCGGATTTCTATTTCGGCACGACCACTCTTGCCCTCCTGAGTAAAGGCCACAACCTCTACCCGGTAAATTCCAGGGTAATCTGCGGTAAAAAAAGTATGCTTTGCTTCACCCGATTTTGTCGTATTGACAAGCTTCCAGACCAAGGTCTCTCGTTGGTCTGCCGTCCCGCTCTCTTTGGATAAAGAATAATCAGGATCTTCAAAAACCTGACTCGGGTAGAACCCCTCTACCACGGCGAATGGATTTAACTTAAAGGGATCCAGAAGTTCAGGCTTGGGTTTCTTTTTACGGTAGAGAATCCGCCCTCCTGTGTTTGTTCTGTAATACTTACCATCTTCCGGAGGGTATCCACCGGTGTTGTGATTAATACAATTCAACACATTGTAGGCGTGACAGACATAATCCCCAACTCCACCCATATAGGCCCCAAATTCGTTTCTGCGTTCGCCGTCTTTCTCTTTTCTTCTTTTCACCACCACAACTTCATCCAAAAAGTTCATCCCGGACAAACTAATTTGTTCTTGAACCCGCTGATCGAATAAATCGTCTTGTGCTTCCAAGGGCCAGTCAAAGTCTTGATTTTTGAGGTATTCCTTCAGCTGACGCTCCAAGTGTTTCTTGGTGTTTTTGAGTTGAATCTGGCAATCTTTGCAAGCCGGTTTTACAATGATTTGTTCTCCCGGCCTACCCATCAATTCCAAAATTGGAAGAATAAAACTGCCGTTGGATCGGGTGAACTGGGTGCTGACTCCATTGGCCGAAATCAATAGGTAATTGGTTGACCCCGCTGCGCTCAGACCCTTTTCTGCTTTCTGGTAAATCTCTCCGGTCACCAAGGTTTGCAGGGGAACCTCATCCAGTACACTGAACCGCCCTGTTCCGGCCATAGGCTTATTCTGAAATACCAGACTAAAGCCTTCCTGCGGATAAGCCCACTGCTCTTGCTTTAAGAATCGTTCCTGACTCAAGAATTGATGCAATTGATTGGACCTTCCCTTTTCCAGGTTCAATAAGGAAACCGCCTTAATTCCGTAAACAACTCCTTGGGGCACTTCGCCCTTTTTGTCTCGGATTTGAATACCCAGCTTCACAGCTTCCCTGCTCTGATAATAATCCTGTTCCGACTCGGGTTCGATCACAACCTGCAACTCATCCGAAAAGGGACGAAGAATGATCTCTTGCTGAGCGAGTGCCTGCTTCCCCTTTAGGAGTCTGAAGTTTAGTTTTTTAGTCCCTGCGTCTAAGGGCAGGGTATAAAGGCTATCCTTCCCGGTCCAGGCGAGATCCCAGGAATAGGATTTTCCCTCTGCACTTGTCGCTTGCAGTTGTAGTTCGGCATTTTCTTTTGGGCCATTGAGGTGAACCTCCATTTCTTGTGAACCATAGCGAACCAATTCCATGCCCCAGGTGTTGAACAGAGTCAAGGGCAAATCAAAGCCCGCCTTTTTCTTTTTGGATTCCACTTCAACGCGGTAAAACCGCCCCTTCTCCGGTTTGAACTTCAGGGTCGCCCAGCCTCCTTCGTCCGTATTAAATGTGGAGATAGGTTTTTCGTCTTCCAGGAGTGTTCCCCGAAGACGTACCGCTTGTTGGGTTTCGGTAGTCGTTCGCAGATAAAGGGTATTAGCAGAACCATATACGAGATTTCCTCCGGCCGGTAAAAACCGCACCTTATAATCGAGGTTCAGACGCTGAGCAACCGGATGAACCAGGGAGTCCACCGAACTTTGCACCTGTAATCGCATAAAGGGATAATCGGTACTCTGAAAATCCGAATTGTCCCATTGTTTTCTTCCATCCCTGCCGCTTCTTCCAATAGCCAGGGTATCCCAATCCATGCGGTTCTTACTTCCTTCCAGCACGAGCCCGGCACGAACACCTTCATCCGTTGATCTGCGGCGAATATCCGCTTGTAGCGTCATTTCGGATTCCCCTTCCACCCACTGGGTCTGGACCAGGAGCTTAGAAACCAGTTGCCTGCGTACCAATATCGGTTTGACCACCGGACGGTACTGCTTCATACCCAATGCCGTGGGAGGAAAAACAACAAAGAAATAACGACCGGGTTTTAAGGAGGAAGAAAGGTAATAAGCATTTTGACTCAGGGCGTCGAGGGTCTCAAAATAATGGAGATCCAGTAATTCCCTTTTTTCGTTGACCAGAGCAGCCAAGACATGATCAGGGCTATTCTGAAGGTTTAACCCTTCTGCATCCCAAAAAGAAACACTAAACCACAGGGCTCCCCCGGCGGTGTAGATTTCTTTATCGGTCTCCAAAAAAGGTCTTGAATGCTGTTGAGCCAAAAGACACCAACAAAACTGCAGCAACAAGACGGCAAAAATCTTCTTTTTCAAGCGTTTTTCGATTCAGATGAAGGGCAATCCAGAGCGTATTATAGCACTCCGTTTTTCCCAGTCTTAAAAGTTACTCCGAATAGTTTTTCAAGGCAAATAAAATGTTGCAGAATAAACTAAATAGTAGGGAATAGCTTAATTTTAGAATCCCCGTAGCCTTTTGGAAGAAAAGACTCAACATGAAGAACCAAATTCAACTCATTACCTACATCGATCGTATTGGAGGAAAGACCCTCAGAGAACTTAAAGAACTTACTGACCATCAATTAAAAGGACTTTTTGGAGGCATTCACTTACTTCCCTTCTTCCATCCTATTGACGGAGAAGATGCAGGATTTGATCCGATTGATCACACCCTGGTCGACCCTCGTCTGGGTGATTGGTCCAGTATAAAAAACCTGAGCGAAAATCTCGACATCATGGCAGATGTCATTGTGAATCATATGTCGGCCCAATCCAAGGAATTTCTGGACTTTAAAGCCAAGGGCGAAGATTCCGAATACGCAGACCTCTTTCTTAGCTACAAAAGAGTTTTCCCCAAGGGTGCTCAGGAGGAAGATTTGGCCAAGATCTACCGTCCCCGGCCCGGTTTCTCCTTCACCAATATGAAGATCAAAGGGGAAGACCGCTTAATCTGGACCACCTTCACCAGTAACCAGATCGATATTGATGTACAAAGTTCAGCGGGCAAGCTTTACCTCAAGCGAATTCTGGATCAGCTGGAGGCTTCCGGCGTCAATATGATCCGCCTGGATGCAGCCGGATACGCGATCAAGAAAGCAGGGACCAACTGCTTTATGATTGACGAGACCTTTGACTTTATTGCGGACTTTGAGGCGGAAGCCAGTCGTCGCGGGATTGACGTCTTGGTCGAAATTCACTCTTACTACAAAACCCAAATAGCCATCGCTGAAAAGGTAGGTTATGTCTATGATTTTGCCTTGCCTGTATTGGTCTTGGATCTGTTCTACAACAGAACCTGCAGCCGACTCA
>CAZLGZ010000163.1:0-5929 GCA_964558965.1 uncultured Flavobacteriaceae bacterium | reverse complement strand
TTGACTAGTGAATCAGCCATTTCGGCCAACTCGTTTTTGGGTAGAATCGAGGCCACCGTCAAGATGGGTCGGATGTTGATATCGCTTTTGATCTGGTTGATCTGGTGGTAGCCATCTCTAAAATTATCAATTCCGATTTGGCGAATGCGGTCTTCTAAATCCATACGCTGTTCCTGATCCAACCCGCTTTCGTCCGCCAGGACATCCACAATAAATTGGGGGTAGTACCCAAAGACGTCCTCGATAAAGTTGTAGTAAATCGTGTCCATCAAAGGAGAAATTCCGTCAATAAAGGTGCGGATCACTTCGTCCTGTGCAAAAGGAATGATCATGGCGGTATTCTGGTGATCGATTTGGCGGTGAGATTCTTCCTTGTACTTCAAGGTGTTCATCGCCACGCCCTGAATCTTGTACGATACCAGCGAAGGAAATATGTCGAGGTGCCCAAAACCGGTAATGACCACACCGGTATTGGTGAGGTAATCATTGGATTGGGGATAATAGACAAAAATATGAGCTGCCAATCGCTGCAGGCGCATCTTGCCCTGCTCTGAAATGGGCAAATCTTCAAAGACCTCGCGGATCGCCTGGTCAATGGTGCTGCCGTGTTTGGCTAAAAATCGTTTAGAAAAAACCTCCGGGTCCTGAATGTGGGTTTTCCCTTCTTTCCACACCTTGATTTGGTGATCGATAATGTCATCGATAAGGGCCGACATTTCTTGGGTTCCCAGCTCTTCCTTGTTTTCGAAATGGTATTCGATATTGTCCAGGATGATGTTCCGCAGGATGTCGTAATAGTCGTAGAGGTGTCCCTCGACATAGGTGTCCTGAACAGCTTCCGGGTAAAACTCCCGTTCTTCCTGTAAAAACTGAATAAAGCGCTGGCCGTAGTCGCGAAGCGAGTTGTAGCGGGAATCCGCGAGCTTGTCTCGAAAGACCTTGATCACAGTTTCCCAGGGAATGCCCATATAAGAGGCACTGCCGTAGATCATAATGGCCACCGGTTCGGTGGTCGAGAGACTAAAGATCTTGTTGGCCGTTGAGAAAATGGGCCTGCCGTATTCATCGTATCCGGTAGAAGCACTATCGGAGGCGATGGCAACAGCCTGTTTGTTTAGAATGGCTACTTCTGTAGTCATAGTTGTGAGATGTTCGTTGGTTAACGGCCTCACAATATATCGCATCTTTCCCAGACTTTAACAGCCTTTTCGCTAGAAGAATGTTAAAATCCACCGGGTGAAAAGGGCTCTTTTTTCTTACATTTAGGATCTTAAACTCTACTCTCTGATGACTAAATTGACGACTTACTTTTCGGTCTTGGCAATGACATTGCTCTTGCTGAGTCCGCAAAATGCAGAGGCGCAACGACGCAAAAAACAAACCGATAGCAGTCCGAATCCCGATTTGTATTCCAGCTTGGAGTACCGCTTGGTCGGACCCTTTAGAGGGGGCCGTTCTGCAGCGGTAACCGGCGTTCCGGGTAAACCCAACCTCTTCTATTTTGGAGCCACCGGTGGTGGTGTCTGGAAAACCCTGGATGGAGGGAGAAGCTGGGAAAATATTTCTGATGGCTTTTTCGGTGGAAGTATTGGTTCCGTTGAGGTAGCCAAAAGCGATCCGAACGTTATTTACGTTGGAGGCGGTGAAAAAACAGTTCGAGGAAACGTTTCTTCCGGCTACGGCGTCTGGAAAACCGTGGATGGCGGAAAAACCTGGACCGAGAGCGGTTTGAGTAAGAGTCGCCATATTCCGCGTTTACGTGTGCATCCCGATGATCCGAATACCGTCTATGCCGCGGTGATGGGGAATATCTATAAACCGACCAAAGAAAGAGGAATCTACAAGAGTACGGACGGGGGGAAGACCTGGAAGAACATCTTGTTTGTCAACAACCAATCGGGGGCGGTCGATCTGGCCATGGACCCGAATAACCCACGAGTCTTGTACGCTTCCACCTGGCGTGTGCAACGTACACCTTACAGCTTAAGTAGTGGGGGTGACGGTTCAGGACTTTGGAAAAGTACCGACAGCGGAGCGACCTGGACGGAGATCTCGAAAAACGATGGTTTCCCGAAGGACACCCTCGGCATTATTGGGGTGACTGTTTCTCCAGTCAACTCTGAGCGGGTTTGGGCCATAGTAGAAAACAAAGACAAAGGAGGGCTTTACCGCAGTGATAATGGCGGAAAAACCTGGTCCCAAGTCAACAGTGAGCGCAAATTGCGCCAACGAGCCTGGTACTACACCCGCGTGTACGCCGATACCCAAGACGAGGATTTGGTCTATGTACTCAATGTGCGTTACCACCGCTCAACAGATGGGGGACGAACTTTTAAAACCTTTAACGCGCCTCACGGCGACCACCACGATTTGTGGATTGCTCCAGAAAATTCTCAGCGGATGATCATCGGGGATGATGGAGGGGCTCAAGTGAGTTACGACGGAGGGGAAACCTGGTCGACTTACTACAACCAGCCCACAGCTCAGTTTTATCGCGTTACGACAGATAATGCTTTCCCTTACCGAATTTATGCTGCGCAGCAAGACAACTCGACGGTGAGAATTAACCACCGAAGTGATGGCTTTGCGATTACTGAGGACGATTGGGAGCCTACAGCAGGGGGTGAATCAGCCCACATTGCGATTGATCCGACCAATAACGAAATTGTCTACGGAGGAAGCTACGGAGGCTTCTTGACACGAGTCAATCACGCGAATAAAACCACCCGTGCGATCAACGTTTGGCCGGACAACCCCATGGGCTATGGGGCAGAAGGGATGAAGTACCGTTTCCAATGGAACTTCCCTATTATTTTCAGTAAGCACGATCCGAAGAAGCTCTACACCTTCTCGAACCACGTGCATATGTCTACAGACGAAGGTCAGAGCTGGGAATTGAAGAGTGGAGACTTGACGCGTAACGATCCGACCAAGCTCGTTTCGAGTGGGGGACCGATTACCCAAGACAATACCGGTGTAGAATACTACTGTACGATTTTTGCTGCTCAGGAGAGTCCTATTACGGAAGGCCTGATGTGGGTAGGAAGTGACGATGGTTTGATTCATTTGACCCTTAATGGCGGCGAGAGCTGGGAAAACATTACGCCAAACAATCTGCCCGAATGGAGTATGATCAACAGTATTGAGCCCTCGGCTTTTGACGCGGGAACCTGTTATGTTGCTGCAACTCGATACAAGCTCGGTGATTTCAAGCCCTATTTGTACAAAACCACCGATTACGGAAAGACCTGGCAACAGATTACCAGCGGAATTCCATCGGAGCACTTTACCCGTGTTTTAAGAGAAGATCCCAAGCGAAAAGGCTTGCTTTATGCCGGTACAGAAACCGGAATGTACATCTCTTTTAACGACGGTCAATCGTGGAAGCCTTTCCAATTGAATTTGCCGATCGTACCAATTACGGATTTGGCGATCAAAGACAACAACCTCATCGTTGCCACCCAGGGAAGAAGTCTCTGGATTATTGATGACTTGACGGTTCTTCATCAGCAGGACCCGGCGATGAGCAGCAATTCGGCTGTTCTCTACCAGCCCAAAGACAGTTACCGTACCAAGGGAGGAGCTTCTTCTCGTCCATCAAAAACAACCGGTAAAAATCACCCATCGGGTGTGGTGACTCACTTCTACATGAAGGAAGTGGGCGAAAAAGACAAGGTATCCTTGACGTACACCACCATGAGTGGCGATACCCTGGCGAATTTTTCGAATAAAGCCAAAAAAAGTGCCGAGAAGCTCAAGCTAAAAGCCGGTGGTAACACCCACAATTGGAATACCCGAGGCGAAGGAGCCGAGCGATTGAAAGGCATGATTTTCTGGTGGGCTAATTTCAACGGTCCTAAGGCCGTTCCAGGACAGTACCAGGTGCACCTGAATGTGAACGGACAAACCCAGACACAGTCTTTCCGCATTCTTCCAGATCCTCGCGCTGAGGTGACGGTTGCACAGATGCAAGAACAGTATGACTTCATCACCGATATCAACAAAACGGTCGATCGAGCGCACGATTATATCAAGAAGATCCGCAAGATCAACGGACAGTTGAAGTCCTTCCAGGAGCAGTACAAAGACGACGACAGAACGGCAGATCTCAGAGAGAAGGCCAAAGGCTTGCAGGATTCATTGGGCACCATTGAGAAGGCGTTGTACCAGACCAAGAACCGCTCGAACCAGGATCCGCTGAACTTCCCTATTCGCCTGACGAATAAGTTGGCTCACTTGAATTCTTTGGTGTCACTGGATGATTTTCCACCGACTGCTCAGGACAAGGCAGTCAAAATGGAATTGACGCGCAAGATCAATACCCAATTGACGGCTTTTGATGCCTTGGTAAGCAAAAAAATCAAGGCGTTTAACAAGGAATTCAATCAACTTCAATTGGATTACTTGTTCATCGAAGAATAAGGCCTTAGCCAAAAGAGCATTACCTTTGAAGCACTCTTTGAAACCCCGGTTTTAGAGAGTGCTTTTTTGATTCGTTATGCTGTACAATTACATCAAAGCTTTGCATTTAATCTTCGTGGTTACCTGGTTTGCGGGCTTGTTTTACATTCCCCGAATTTTCATTTACCAAATAGAAGCGAATCTTAAAGAGGAACCCGCCAAGAGCATATTAGGGGAGCAGTTGGCCCTTATGGGGAAGCGATTGTGGTACATCATCACCTGGCCATCTGCGATTCTTTGCACGGTTTTTGCAATTACCTTGTTGACCTTACAACCGGTTTGGTTAGAAATGGGGTGGATGCACATCAAGCTCAGCTTTGTTCTGCTGCTGTTTTTCTACCACGGCAAGTGTCACCAGATCTTCTTGCAAATGCAAAGGGGAGAGTTTCGGTACACTTCCCGCCAGATGCGGATCTGGAATGAGGTCGCAACCTTAATCTTGTTTGCTGTCGTCTTCTTGGTCATTCTGAGAAACAGTTTAGATTGGGTGTACGGGGTGCTCGGTCTGTTTGGATTGGCCGTCTTGTTGATGTTGGGGATACGCTGGTACAAAAAGGTGCGTGAGCGAAACCCCAAGGCGTAATTTTAAATACCTTTAGCAAAAAGCCTGGCGTGTTTCAGAAAAGATCTTTACGGTTTAGAATCTTCATGTCGATGATCATTTTGGTGCTCATCGCTTCTGTTTTGATTGCCGGTGTTACCATCTACCAGTACGGAGAACAGTCCCAGGATTATCACAAGAAAAGGCTGGAGCGAAAAGAAGCTCAGGTGATGCAAAGTATCGCCTTTACCATCCGCGAGACGAGCTACGAACCCATTACAGAAAACCTGCCTTTTATCTTTCGGGACGAGATCTACAAGATCGCAGAAGTCCATAAAATTCCCTTCAATATTTATGATTTGGAAGGGGAATTACTCAAGAGTTCGAGCGAGTCCTTTGAGACCGATACCATCGAAAATTGCCTGGAATACGCCATCATCGATACCCTCTGGCACACCGCGGATAAGCGCTATGTGGAGCAGAAGGACAAGGCGGGACAGACCTACCAGGCGAGCTACAATTTTATCTATGATAATCGCTTTAAACCGATCGGTATATTAAATGTCCCTTACTACGAGGACAACTCCTTTAACGAAAACGAACTGCGGGAGTTTTTGACCCGTCTTTCGGGCGTGTATCTGTTGATGTTGGTGGCGGCGGTCTTTCTTGCTTTTTTTATCTCACGCTACATCACCCAATCCCTTCAGCAGATTACGGATAAGATGGCCAAAACGGACCTTACCCGGCGCAATGAAAAGATCGAAATAGAAGAGAGTTCTATTGAAATTGATCAACTGGTCGCGGGCTACAACGAAATGATTGACGAGCTGGAAGAAAGTGCCGCTAAACTGGCCCGAGGAGAACGGGAACAGGCTTGGCGAGAAATGGCGCGTCAAGTCGCTCATGAGATCAAGAATCCTTTGACTC
>CAZLGZ010000162.1:0-5940 GCA_964558965.1 uncultured Flavobacteriaceae bacterium | reverse complement strand
ATTTTACGCAGCGCATCATCCGACTCTCCTTTGAGCCAGTGATCAAACCAGTCATCATACAGTTGTTGGTAGTCCAGACGGGCATCGCCTACAGACAAGTCTCCGACCATGGTGTTCTCGGTTGCTCGGGTGTAGCGGCAGTGCAGGGTTGGAGCAATGACCAGGTATTGGTTGTCGGCTACTGCCTTGGAGCTGTTGTTGCGCAGGTGGTTAAAGAGTTCGATGTTGGGTCCTGTGGACACATCATACCAGGAAACAAACCAAAACGAGGGCTTTTCAAAAGGCATGGTTTCGTGGTAAAGACCACCGGTGTACCAGTCCTTATCGCTGGGCTTCCGCAGAATCATCTTGTCAAAGATCTCGCGCTTTCCATTTATGTTGGAAAGCAGTTCGGTAAGTGGAAGATGGCTTAGGGCCTCTTTCATATCCACGCGGGGGTTCTCGGGTCCCAAATCGTAAAAACGGGAGATGCGGATCAAATCCTCCTGTGTCGCTCCTTCCGGAATACGGGGCTTGAATTTATCGTGTTCCACGCCGTACAACCAGGCGGTGAAAAGCATTTGGTGCGCGCCTCCACGGTACCAGTTGCCTTGTTCTCTAAAACGGCCCACATCGCCGACTCCGGCACCATAGCCTTGGGCAATTAAGGCGGTGTGAGCAGGGTGGTTCATGGAAGCGACGGCCATTTGCCATTCGGCAGTCGAGGAGCAGCCAATGGTTCCAATCTTTCCGTTGCTCCATTCTTGTTCGGCCATCCAGGTGAAGGCATCGTAGCCGTCGGTTAGGGGCATTCCGAGAATGTCCCATTCCCCTTCAGAAAAATAGCGGCCCCGTTCGTTTTGAACCACATAGGCGTAGCCGCGTTTGACCCAGGGCAGGGCGCGCTCAGCCGTGCGGCTGGTTTTCTTGCCATCCCGCCAGGTATTGAAATTGTAGGGGGTGCGCGAAAAAACCACTGGGACCGGTTTGTCCGTCTTGGGGCGGTAGATGTCGGTTGCCAGACGAATGCCGTCGCGCATAGGTACCATCACTTTTTCATCGATGATGGCGATTTCGTTGAGTTCTTCCCAAACGTCTTCCTGTGCAAAAAGAGGAAGTGCTATAAGGGTCAATAGAAGGGGCAATAAAGAGCGGAAAGTCTTCATAAAAGGTCAATTGTTTGTCCCCAAAAAGTACGACAAAAAAATGGCTTGGGGCAGAACAGAAGACGTTCGGCAAATGGTAATGTTCTCTAAAATTTCCGACCATTACCGCAGGACCTCAGTACATTTGAAGAAAGCTTGTCTTATGACTCCAGAGTTTATCGATCGCTTATTTGTTACCCACTCTGAATGCCGGCAGTGCCCGTCACAAGAGCAGGTGGCCCAGTTTTTTGATGGGTTACTGGGACTGCTTTTTCCCAGTCATTCGGCCCGTCCCGTTCAGAATAAGGCCGATTTGGAAAGAGGCTTTGCTCAAATCTTCGCCCTTTTGGAAGATATGCTCAAGCCCTACGGCACACAGGGGGCTTCAAAAACGGTAGAAATCTTCAAAACTGAGCTTCCCACCTTGTATGCCCATCTGGTGGAAGATGCTGCGGCCATCAATGCCGGAGATCCTGCCGCTCAGGACCAGTACGAAGTGATTCGGTCTTATCCCGGATTTTATGCCATAGCCGCGTACCGGGTAGCGCATTTTTTGTATCAGCAAGGCGTTCGCGACATTCCACGTTCGATTACAGAACACGCCCACTCGGCGCACGGGATTGATATTCACCCTGGGGCTACCATTGGCCGGCGGTTTTGTATTGATCACGGGACGGGAGTGGTCATTGGGGAGACGGCCCATATCGGGGACGACGTAAAAATTTACCAGGGTGTGACCCTCGGCGCTTTGAGCGTCAGCAAGGAGATGGCGTTGACCAAGCGGCACCCCACTGTAGAAGAAGGGGTGGTCATTTACGCGGGTGCAACCATTTTGGGTGGGGAAACCGTCATCGGAAAGCACTCTATCATTGGGGGAAATGTTTGGATCACCAAAAGTGTTCCGCCCCATTCAAAAGTCTATTACAAGCCGGAACAAAGCCCGGCCGAAACCTCAGAATAAGCCATGCATCTTTTAGAGCTCATCGGAAACACCCCATTGGTTGAAATCCAGCATTTAAACCCCAATCCCCAGGTGCGCATCTTGGGAAAATTGGAAGGACAGAATCCTGGAGGCAGTGTCAAGGACAGGGCCGCTTATAATATGATTCAATCCGCGTTGGACCGGGGGCAAATCAAAAAAGGAGACCGTTTGGTGGAGGCCACCAGCGGAAATACCGGAATTGCCCTGGCGATGATCGCCAAGCAGTTGGGGGTGCACATGACGTTGATTATGCCCGCCAAGGCGACCATCGAACGCAGGCAGGTTATGAAGGCTTATGGGGCAGACCTCATACTGACTCCTGCCGACCAGAGCATTGAAGATTCCCGTTTACTGGCCGAGAAAATGGTCGCCGAAGAGGGCTATATCATGCTGGATCAATTCAATAATCCAGATAATGCAGCCATGCATTACAAAAGCACGGGTCCGGAAATTTGGCGCGATACCGAAGGGCTTGTTACGCACTTTGTATCGGCCATGGGAACCACCGGAACCATTATGGGCACCTCTCGTTACCTCAAGGAACAAAATCCCGACGTACAGATAGTCGGTACCCAGCCTGAAGAAGGTTCAAGCATACCGGGAATAAGGCGTTGGTCCCCCGATTTTCAACCCCAGATCTTTGATGCTTCTCGCGTAGATCAAACGATCTCCGTGTCTGAAGAAGAAGCTCAAAAGCAGGCTGTTGCTCTGGCCCGGGAAGAAGGTATCTTCTCTGGGATGAGCAGTGGAGGGGCATTCTATGCGGCCCTCCAGGTGGCCCAGCAAATCGAAAAGGGATTGATTGTCTTTATTGTCTGTGATCGGGGAGACCGCTACCTCAGTTCCGGCATCTTTGATTAGACCTTCACCATCATCATCCAAAAAGCCACAAACAGGGCGAGCAGAATAATGATCTGCAGCATGGTCCTCTCTTTGCGTTTGTGCAAACGCGATCGACTTTTCATGACTCGTCGAATCCTCCGCATTTCCTGCGGATCAGCTTCGTTAAAGTTAAATTCAGATTCCCCGTGTGATGAAGACATGGAATCATTTTCATTCTTTTTAAACAGCGTAAGCCCTTTGAAAATATTCAGGGCATTTGATCCAGAAGCGTTACCCATAATTGTTCGTTTATTTATAGGTAGCGAAAAGTCTTACAATGTTACATTAACGTTAAGAGAAAATTTTAACTCGCTAATAGTCAGTGATTAATTTGCTTAAAAATTCAGCCTTTCCATGCCGTAGCTCAGTAGGGTGATCCAGGCCGCGATAGCGATCAGAATAAAGGCGACGATCCCGAGTAGCCGCATACTGGACCGATGATCCCGCTCCGCCTTTTCGCGAATGCGCTCTTTGATGAGCTGCAGCTCGGTTTCGGCCACCTGTTTAAACTCCAGTTCAATGCCGCGCTTGGACTCCCGAAGTTCCTCCTTAAAGCGTTTGTCGCGGCGTTTTTTAAGTAATGCTCTGTTTTCTTTCAGCGATTTGTTCGCCGAAAGCATATGTCCTCCTCCTCCCATGATGATAAATTTGATTGATGAATAATTGGTCTAACTGAAAGTTGCTAGCATGATTCTGACGACAATAACCAGTACGATGATGCTGAAAATGGCAAAGAGTAGCATATCGCGATTTCGTGATTTGCGCTTTTTGAGTTGTTCCCGGTTGGCACGCATCATCTGATTCGCATACTGTGCAAATCCTCCCCAGCTCATAATTGTTCGTTTATTTATGTGTAGGAAAAGGATGAAAAATGTTACAAGAGGGGTCGGAGCTAGCGCTGTTTCTTGTCCCAGGAGGTTTCGATACTCAACGAAATCAGGTGCCCGTAAAGGCCGTTGGACCGGTTGTAGTAGCTGTAGCGCAGGTTCATAGCATTGAACTTCATGCGCTTCGAGACATAGGCCTGAGGACTGTAACGAAGTTGGGTGCCCAGGGTCCAGGTATGAAAGTCGGCCAGGTCCCAATCCGAGGTGGCGTAGTCGGCACCGGGGTTGTGCTGTCCAATAGGAGCAAAGTAGCGGGACCCTTGCTGGGTGTAGTAGCGAACCGAGGGGGCTACAGACCAGCTGGGATCGAGCTTGATGACGGTTTCGTTTTCGATGCTGATACCGCGAACTCCAAAGCTATCGGCATAGCCGTTGATGGTGTTGCGCAAGATGTAGCGTCCGCCCAAAAAGGCGTTGAGTTTTAGGCCGAGGGAGCCTTTGTAGCGGTAGGAGGGCAGGGCTTCTACTGCAAGGGTGCCGTCGTCAAAATAGACCCGGTGAAAGGGGGTCGAAAGCAAGCCGTCCTGGTAGGTGAACTCCGGATAGATCCCCAGCAGTAAGCGTTTATTGATCACCTGATCCAAGCCGAACTGAAAGTTGTAGGAGTGCCGCTTGGTGTTTTCGTGCCATTCCCGAAACCGCAATTCCTCTGGGTAGATCAAACGGCGGGGTTTAAATAGGCTCAGCCCATCCTGCAGGCGACCCCAGCGGAGGTCGTCCCAGAAGCGTTGGAACTGGACCGAGTAGGTCCGGGTTTTGTCTTTGTTTTCGAAGAGCATTCCCGCCTTTAGGCTTAAAGAGAGGTAATCACTTTCGATCGAAAAGCCTCCTCCCGTATACCAGGTGGTTTGCTCGTCTTTCATGAGGTGGCTCACTCCGTAATTCAGGTAAGAACGCGCGTCCAGAATAGAGGCGGAAGAAACTACGAAATCAATATTGTCGGTGGAGGCGGAAGAGATGATATCGGCTCCCACATTGGTCGAAAAGACCGTACGACCTTTGGTCTTGGTCAGGGTGAGGGAAGGGCCATAGACATAGAGTTCTTCCGTTCCCAGACCACCGGTGACGGCTGAATTGTTGCCGTCTTGGATGTAGTTGTTGTAGACCAGCTCAACATCGGTCCGGTTGACTTTGTTTTCTTTAGGGATATCAGAATTCTGCCCCTGCGCAAAAAAGTGCACAAAGGCCAGCGTTCCCACAAGAAAACTGTTCTTTTTCATCTGCTGTTAGTTACATCCGCAGCCCCCACTGCCTTTTGCTCCGGAAGCCGGCGTGGAGCCTTCCCGGATCGAAAACACATAGCCTTTATAGAGGCCGCAGGTGTCGCTTTTCAGTTTCATAGCCGCATCATCCAGGTACTGCCTTTCGTAGGGCTTTACACTGGCGCAGGAGGCGAACCCCAAGAGCAATACAAGACTAAGCAACAGCTTCAATGGCTTCATAGTGCAGGTGTTTAGAAAAATGCAGGTTGTTGTTATCGTCAATAAAGAGGGCATGGGTCTGGGGCAATTGGTTCACCAGGGCCAAGCCGTTTTTGACGCCTTTAACAAAAAGAGCCGTCGCCAGGGCATCGGCCAGTTCCGCACTCGGGGCAATGACACTCACACTCTTCAGCCCGGTGGTGGGCTTGCCCGTTTTGGGGTTGAGGGTATGGGAGTAGCGTTTGCCTTGGTGCATAAAATGCTGGTGGTAATCGCCGGAAGTAGCCAAGGCTTGATTGTTCAGCGGCAAATGCAAAAGCAATTGCTCCGGCTGATCCGGATGGCTGATTCCGATCTTCCAGGGTTCTTTGGATGGCCGCGCTCCAAAAGCGCTGAGGTCACCACTGGAGTTGACAAATCCTCCAGGTACACCCAGTTCTTGCCAAAGGTGTTTGACCTTGTCCGCGGCATAGCCTTTGCCGATGGAGGCCAGGCTAAGGCGCATATTCTTTTGGTTCTTGGTGATCTGCCCGGGACGACTCAGGTTGAGCTTGTTCCAACCCACAGCTTTAAGGGCTTTGAGGCGTTCGCTATCGGAAGGCGGGCAAAAGTCTTCGTTTTTGAATTGGTAGAGGCCTTTTAAG
>CAZLGZ010000161.1:0-5984 GCA_964558965.1 uncultured Flavobacteriaceae bacterium | reverse complement strand
ATATTGATGACGACTTGGTTCTGATTGTCTCCCCAATAGCCGTAGCCTTGGTAGAGCTCATCTGAAAAATAGGTGGAATCTTGAACGATTCTGGTGCTGTCACGCAACTGCTCGCTGCTGTAACTGTCAGGATCAGTAAAAATCTCACTGTCCAGTATGTCGTTGTATTGTTGTGCTTTTTGTCCGAAATAATCGCCGTAAAGATCGTTTTGTATATCCTCTGCTTGAACCGCATCAGCACTTTTTACTTGCACTTGTTGGTCACTTCTGGAACGACCGTAAATACCATCATCTTCATAACCCACGACTTCGTCATAGGAAACGCAAGAAGAAAGGCCTAAAAAGAGCAGGCTAATAAAGAGCAAAGGGTGTACTTGGCGGCGGAGTAATTTCGGATTCATCATAGATTCTTTTATTGTTGAACTACCTTAAAATAGTTAGTTTTACCCAACTTTTTTGATAAAATTAGCACAAGTTTTGTGCCAAACTACAGTGAATGGCTAAAAAACTAACGCCTCGAGCCGAGGATTATTCAAAATGGTACAACGAACTGGTTGTACAAGCCGATTTAGCAGAGAACTCAGGGGTTCGTGGTTGTATGGTGATCAAACCCTACGGCTACGGTATCTGGGAAAAAATGCAAGCCCAATTGGACAAGATGTTCAAGGAAACAGGCCACCAGAACGCCTATTTTCCTCTCTTCATTCCAAAATCCTATCTGAGTAAAGAGGCCAGTCATGTCGAAGGCTTTGCTAAGGAATGTGCTGTAGTCACACACTACCGCCTTAAAAATGCGGAGGACGGAAGCGGAATCGTAGTTGATCAAGACGCCAAGCTTGAAGAAGAGCTCATCGTGCGTCCAACCTCAGAAACCATCATCTGGGACACCTATAGAAGATGGATTCAGTCCTACCGGGATCTACCGCTAAAGCTAAACCAATGGGCCAATGTGGTGCGCTGGGAAATGCGTACCCGTTTATTCTTGCGGACGGCTGAATTCTTATGGCAAGAAGGGCACACCGCCCATGCTACACGGGAAGAGGCGATTGAAGAAGCTGAACAAATGATGCACGTATACGCCAGCTTTGTAGAAGAGTTTATGGCTGTACCCGTTGTTCGCGGTTTAAAGTCAGAAAGTGAGCGCTTTGCTGGGGCCGAAGAAACCTACTGCATTGAGGCTTTGATGCAGGACGGAAAGGCTCTTCAGGCGGGAACTTCTCACTTTTTGGGGCAGAATTTTGCCAAGGCCTTCGATGTGAAGTTTCAAGATAAGGAAGGGAAGCAGGAACTGGTCTGGGCGACCTCATGGGGGGTGTCTACTCGTCTTATGGGAGCCTTGATCATGACGCACTCTGACGATCAAGGCTTGGTGCTGCCTCCAAAATTGGCACCTATTCAGGTTGTTATTGTTCCTATTTACAAAGGAGAAGAGCAGCTGAGCCGTATTGCGGACTATCTAGATCCGTACATCAAGGAGCTTCGTGAAACGGGCATCAGTGTCAAGTTTGACGATCGAGATACCCACAAACCAGGGTTTAAATTTAATGAATACGAGCTCAAGGGTGTTCCGGTGCGTATTGCTATCGGCTCACGTGATCTTGAGAACGGAACCTTCGAAATTGCGCGTCGTGATACCCTGAGTAAAGAGAGTATTGCCGCGGCCGATATGGTCAAGCATGTCCAAGGCTTGTTAAAAGATATTCAGGAGAATTTATTCACCAAGGCGATCGCCCACAGAGAAGAGCATACCACCAAGGTCGATAGCTACGAAGAGTTCAAGGAATTGTTGGAGTCCAAAGGAGGCTTCTTCCTGGCTCACTGGGACGGTACAGCCGAAACGGAAGACCGTATTAAGGAAGAAACCAAGGCCACCATTCGGTGCATTCCTATTGACGCAGAGGAGGAAGACGGGGTTTGTATTTATTCCGGAAAACCATCCTCGAGAAGAGTGGTTTTTGCCAAGGCGTATTAATGAGTTTTGCATCAGGGTTAAAAAAAACGACCAGCACTTGTAATACTTAAAAATAGTTGTATTTTTGCGTCCGCAATTATGCGACCTATGGCCCGTTCGTCTAGGGGTTAGGACGCCAGGTTTTCATCCTGGTAACAGGGGTTCGATTCCCCTACGGGCTACAAAAAAATAAAAATGGCAAATCACAAATCTGCTTTAAAGCGAATCAGAAGAAACGAAAGCGTACGTCTGCGTAACCGTTATCAGCACAAAACTACTCGTAATGCAATCAAGAAATTGCGCACAGAGGAAGACAAGAAAGCGGCTGAAGAAATGCTTCCTGGCGTTTTGTCTATGATCGATAAGCTGGCTAAGCGCAACGTGATCCACAACAACAAGGCATCCAACTTGAAGAGCAAGTTGATGATCCATGTGGCTCAGATGTAATCAGCTGTTTTAAAGAATAAGAAGAAGCTCTCCGATTGGAGGGCTTTTTTTGTGGCCAGATATTAGCGAAATGCTGGTCTTGATGCCCGGGTAAAGCCAATGATAAAAATGATATACATCGCCGCGATTGACAAGTCGAAGACAATATCCAATCGATAGGGTTGAAAAATTTCTCTATAGTGGTTGAACAATATGAAGTAGAGAAAAGGAAAGGGGAGATGAAAAGCGATTAATCCTCGATCCACCCAAAACATCAGGTTGTAATGGGGGGGCGAGCTTCCTGGTTTTTGTTTGAGTTCCCAGATGTGACAAAAGGCCGCCGTACTAATGACAAAACCATTAATCATAGAAGGCACCAGAAACACCTCATGTTCAGGGTCTCGATAAACAAGAGTAATTATGTAGCTGATAGCATAAAGGATGACACCGCCCTTGATCAACAGCTGTAGTTTTCTTCTCTTGATCAGTTTGAGGTAGACCCAAGCAAAATAAAAGAGGGTCAGCACTCCATAAATATTGTATATGATGATGTTGTGCCAATCGTGCTGCGGATCCGTGTAAAAGGTAAACTCTGGGTAGTTTTTCACCAGAAACCCCAAAAGTTCAGTCAAAAAGGTGTATCCAATGAAGAGTGGCAAGTGCCGAATTGCGGTATCGAAGTATTTTTTAAAATATACAACCCCTACCACCCAAGTGAGGGCGTATAGGGGTAAATTTGGAAATTTTATAAAAATATCTTCAATAATGTGCCACATGACCTAAAAATCATCTGGTGGTGGCGGGCCTCCTTGGCTGTAATTCAGAATCAAACTACCATCTCCTTGATAAGCTGGAGAAGGCAATAGGCTAATGGGCACCAAACTGGCTTCTGCGGTTTTCGGGTTAGACTTGCTACCCAAATCGGCCTGACCTTTTAGGTTAGCGCTCCAGTCTCTGATCAATTGGGCTTTGCCATCCGATCCAATGTAAAATCCGAATTCCTGATCTCTTTCGGCATTCACAAGAGTGGGCAGGATAAAAATTCCATTCTGACGAGGGTGAACCACCTTGCGTCCATTCGGGTAGGTCGGACTATTGGTTGTTCCCGAAGTAAAAGCGAAGGCTTTCTACTTCGACACCGGCCTTATTGGCTTCTTGCTCAACATAGCTGACGTACTGCTTGATTGTCTCAAAATCAAAGGCGGCATAACGCCCGACGACAAATTCCTGAGAATCTCGTTTAGCTTCATACGTCTCAATAATAGGAACTCGATTTTTAGAATAGCCATCGTAGAGACCTTTGGCTTCTTTTAAACTAATCAAGTCTTTTGGTGGTTGTACGGTTGCTTCTTTGGCCGCATTTTCGGCCGGAGTATCTTCGTTTTTAGCTTGCGTATTGCAAGAGCCCAAAAGTAGGCATACGCTGCCGCAAAGCGCCAAAAATGGCGTTTGTAACTGTTTCATGTTAATGGTTTTTAATGTTCAACGGCGGGGAAACCTTAGCTAAAGATAAGGTTATTCGTTCATTGTCATTAAAAACTCTTCGTTGTTGCGGGTTTGTTTCATTCGCTGCTCCATGAATTCCATGGCCTCCACAGGATTCATATCGGCCAGGTATTTGCGCATAATCCACATGCGTTGGATTGCGCTCTCGTCCAATAGCAGGTCATCACGTCGTGTAGAAGACGAAATAAGATCGATAGCCGGGAAGATTCTGCGGTTCGCAATTCGGCGATCCAACTGAAGTTCCATGTTACCAGTACCCTTAAATTCTTCAAAAATAACCTCGTCCATTTTGGATCCGGTCTCGGTAAGAGCTGTAGCGATAATGGTCAGTGATCCACCATTTTCAATGTTACGTGCGGCTCCAAAGAATCGTTTGGGCTTGTGTAATGCGTTTGCATCAACACCCCCACTCAAGACTTTACCAGATGCTGGCTGTACCGTATTGTATGCACGGGCAAGGCGCGTAATGGAATCCAACAAGATTACCACATCATGACCACATTCAACAAGGCGCTTGGCCTTCTCGATCACGATATTTGCGACACGCACGTGTTCGGTTGCTTCCTTATCAAAGGTAGAAGCGACCACTTCACCACGTACATTGCGCTGCATATCCGTTACCTCTTCGGGACGCTCATCAATCAAAAGAATGATTTGGTATACCTCCGGGTGGTTGGCGGCAATAGCATTGGCAATGTCTTTCAGCAGCATGGTCTTACCGGTCTTGGGCTGAGAAACAATCATTCCCCTTTGCCCTTTACCGATTGGTGCGAACAAGTCCATGATTCGAGTAGACAGCGTACTTTGCTTCTCGGCCAGGTCGAATTTTTCTTTTGGAAAGAGTGGTGTCAGGTGTTCAAAAGACACACGGTCACGCACCACCTGAGGATCCAATCCATTGATTTTATTCACTTTGATCAGCGGGAAGTACTTTTCTCCTTCCTTTGGAGGGCGAATACTCCCAAGTACTGTATCTCCTGTTTTTAAACCGAACAGACGAATCTGGGATTGAGAAACGTAAATATCATCTGGAGACGAGAGATAGTTGTAATCTGATGATCTCAGAAATCCATAACCATCCGACATAATGTCTAAAACCCCTTCGCTGGTAATGATACTGTCAAACTCGAATTCAGGTTCTTTGTACCTGTTTTTCAAGTCCTTATCGAAGTTGCTGTTCTTCTTGTCTTGACGGTTGTTGTTATTGTTGTTACGTCCGCGCTGCTGTTTTTGCTGTTGTCCGTTTTGGCGGTGGTTGTCCTTTTTCGGGCCATCCTTTCCATTTTTGGAGTCGGTTTTTTCGTCTCCTTTGGACTGCTCTTTCTCGCGGCTTTGTCTTTTATCCTCGCTGGCCTCTCCGCTTTTGGCCTCTTCCTTATTGGCGGGCTTTCGGCTGCGGGGCTTGCGGGTTTTAGCGGTGTCCTCACCGCTAGGAGTGTTGTCTTTGGCTGGAGCTTCTTTTTTAAGGGCTTGTGGGTTAGAAGCCTGAAAATCCAGGATTTGATAGACCAAATCCAGCTTTTTAAGGGAACTGAATTTTGGTACGTTTAATTCTTTAGCGATCTCCTGTAGCTCAGGTAATTTTTTGGCTTTTAGATCTGAAATCTCAAACATGTAAGAAGAAAAAAGTGAATAATACGTGCTCTAGAATACGTGGAGCAACATTAAAAAATTTGGAATAGTGGAAGGCAAAGAAGATTGCCTTGGGTAAGTATTAAATCAATAACGACACAAGTATACAAATTATTTTTCAAGAGGAATGCGTGTTTTCCCAAAAGAGGTTCTATTTTTACGCTCCTTTAACACAGGAGAATATATGTGGCAGAGAATTCAAACCCTTTACCTTGCTTTGGCAGCGATATTAAATGCTGCTTTGGGTTCTTGGGTGCCTCTTTACAAAGAGAGCTCTACGGATTGGATTTTGGCCACTGATCGAATAGAAGTGCTCATCGGGTTTGGATTAACCGCCCTTGGTGCTTTAATTTGTATCTTCCTTTACAAGAAAAGACAGAACCAGTTTGTGCTCAACAGACTGCTCATGATATTGAACCTTTTTTTACTAGGATTTTTCGTTTTCCGGTCCCTAAACTTATCCGGAGAG
>CAZLGZ010000160.1:3046-6039 GCA_964558965.1 uncultured Flavobacteriaceae bacterium | reverse complement strand
GTGTGTTATTGGTTTCTCCCAAAACCAAGGTTACGTGATTGGATCTCTTTCGAATACGGTGCGCACGCCCCTGTGGAGCAGTTTGCAATCTCTTCAACATCATTCCTCCGTCAACGCGAATCTCTTTGACAAAAAGATCTGCAGATTCCAAATCTCCGTCTTCGTTTTTCGCTTCCCAGTTCGCAATTGCACTTAGCAAAAGCTTCTCTAGTCTTCTTGACGCCTCCTTCGAGTTGAATCTCAAAATAGCCAAGGCTGTTTCGATTTTCTTACCGCGAATTAGGTCAGCGACCAAACGCATCTTACGAGGTGATGTCGGGCAATTGTTCAATTTCGCGAAAGCCATTTCTTTACGCTCGGCTTTCAAACGGTCTGCCATTTGTTTCTTACGAACTCCCATCGCTTACTTATTTTTTTCCTTTGTTCTTAGCTCCTGCGTGTCCTCTAAAGGAACGCGTTGGAGAAAATTCACCCAGTTTGTGTCCAACCATGTTTTCGGTCACATACACAGGAACAAATTGTCTTCCGTTGTGTACGGCAATGGTTTGTCCAACGAAATCCGGAGTAATCATAGAGGCTCTTGACCACGTCTTGATTACTGTTTTCTTTCCGGACTCTACATTCTGCTGAACCTTCTTCTCCAAACTGTGGTGTACAAAGGGTCCTTTCTTTAATGATCTTGCCATCTTTCGCTAGCCTTATTTCTTTCTACGTTCAACGATATATCGGTTGCTGTCTTTGGTCTTGGATCTTGTGCGGAATCCTTTCGCTGGGATACCGTTCTTCGATCTTGGGTGACCACCAGACGCACGGCCTTCACCACCACCCATTGGGTGATCAACAGGGTTCATCACTACTGGACGAGTACGTGGTCGACGACCCAACCAGCGGCTGCGACCGGCTTTACCTGACACCAACAACTGGTGATCAGAATTCGAAACCGCACCGATAGTCGCCAAACAATTGGCCAAAATCATACGGGTTTCACCAGAAGGCAACTTCACCGTTACAAACTTTCCATCTTTTGCCATCAACTGAGCAAAGGTTCCAGCACTTCTTGCCATTACTGCTCCCTGTCCAGGACGCAATTCGATACAAGAAATGATTGTTCCCAAAGGAATTTGAGAAAGGGGAAGTGCATTTCCGATTTCCGGAGCTGCTTTTTCACCTGACTGCACCTTTTGACCTACTTGTAGACCATTCTGAGCAATGACATATCTCTTTTCACCGTCTGTGTACTGCAACAAAGCAATAAAAGCGGTTCTGTTCGGATCATATTGGATGGACGATACTTCAGCAACAACACCCTGCTTATCTCTTTTGAAATCGATAACACGGTAGCGTCTCTTGTGTCCACCTCCGCGAAACTTCGCGGTCATTTTCCCTTGATTGTTACGTCCTCCGGATTTCTTCAGAGGGGCAAGCAAAGATTTCTCTGGCTTGCTTTCCGTAATCGCATCAAATCCATTGACTACGCGGAAGCGTTGTCCTGGAGTGATCGGTTTTAATTTTCTTACTGACATTCCTCTGAATTATAGGTTTGCGTAAAAATCAATGATATCTCCTTCAGCAACATCGACAATCGCCTTCTTACGAGCGTTTGTCTTCCCATGCTGAATCCCAGTTTTGGTGTAACGGGTGCTGCGTTTAGGTCCGTAGTTCATCGTACGTACCTTTTCTACAGTGACTCCGTAAGTCTCCTCCACTGCTTGCTTAATCTCTAACTTGTTGGCCTCTGGATTTACATAGAATCCATAGCGGTTAAACAACTCGCTATCGGCTGTCATTTTTTCCGTAATAATCGGTTTAATCAACACACCCATGAGGTCCTTATTTAGTTAAATTTGACTCGATTCCTTCCACAGCGCTTTCCAATAGAACAACACTATTGGCATTCAAAATACTGTAAGTATTTAACTGTGAGTTAGTTACGACTTGAGAGCGCTTCAAATTACGCGCCGACAAATATACATTTTTATTCAGGCCGCCCAACACTACCAGTGACTTTTTGTCTTCAAGCCCAAGGGATTGCAAGAAGGATTTGAAATCCTTTGTCTTTGGTGTATCGAATTCAAAGTCCTCCACAACGTAGATCGCTTTGTCCTGAGACTTCAAACTCAAGGCTGATTTACGAGCCAAGCGCTTGACGTTTTTGTTCAATTTCTGGTCGTACTGACGCGGGCGTGGGCCAAAAATTCGTCCACCACCACGGAATACAGGAGACTTGATGCTACCCGCACGAGCGGTACCTGTTCCCTTTTGCTTCTTAATCTTACGCGTACTACCTGTAATCTCAGCTCTTTCTTTGGCTTTGTGAGTTCCTTGACGCTGGTGAGCCAAGTATTGCTTCACATCCAGGTAAATGGCATGCTCGTTGGGCTCAATCCCAAAGATGTCATCCGAAAGATCTACTTTACGACCGGTTGACTTGCCCTGTCTGTCTAATACTTCAACTTTCATTACTTCTCTACCGTTACGTATGCGTTCTTATGACCAGGAACACAACCTTTAACAACCAATAAATTCTTTTCAGGAACAACCTTAACCACCTTCAGGTTTTGAACAGTTACTCGTTCACCACCCATACGGCCAGCCATTTTCATTCCTTTAAATACACGCGCCGGATAAGAAGCCGCACCGATAGAACCGGGAGCTCTTAGACGGTTGTGCTGTCCGTGAGTTGCTTGTCCAACACCGGCGAACCCGTGTCTCTTAACAACCCCTTGATGACCTTTTCCTTTAGACGTACCTGCCACATCGACAAATTCACCTTCCTGGAAAAGTTCTACGCTTAGGGTATCCCCTAGTTTGTGATCACCTTCAACATCTCGGAATTCGACGACTTTTTTCTTAGGAGCAGTACCCGCCTTCTTAAAATGGCCTTGTTCAGCCTTGTTGGCGCGTCTGTCTGCCTTGTCATCGAAACCAAGTTGAAGGGCATTGTACCCGTCAACCTCTTCGGTTCTGACTTGGGTAACGACACAAGGTCCAGC
>CAZLGZ010000160.1:0-2946 GCA_964558965.1 uncultured Flavobacteriaceae bacterium | reverse complement strand
GAACTGTAGATATCCAACAGTCGCTTGTAAGAGCTCAATTGAAACTGCTCTCTCGATTTCTTGTTTACGTGTGGCGAACGCAACACGGTAAAAATCTTCTTATGAGTTGGTAAAGGAATAGGACCAGTCACTACAGCTCCTGTCGTCTTTACCGTCTTTACGATTTTCTCAGCAGACTTGTCTACCAAGTTGTGATCGTAAGATTTCAGTTTTATTCTAATCTTCTGACTCATTTCCTTTACGTTAAGCAGTTACACCATTTGCAGACTTAATCACTTCTTCTGCAATGTTTGATGGAGTCTCAGCATAGTGAGAGAATTCCATTGTCGAAGTCGCACGACCTGAAGACAAGGTTCTCAATGCTGTAACGTATCCAAACATCTCTGAAAGTGGCACATCAGCTTTAATTACTTTACTTCCCGCTCTGTCATCCATGTTGTTGACCTGACCGCGACGACGGTTCAAATCCCCAACGATGTCACCCATGTTTTCTTCTGGAGTCAAAACTTCCAGTTTCATGATAGGCTCCATCAAGACAGCACGAGCTTTCTTAGCAGCATCCTTGTAACCCAATTTTGCAGCCAATTCGAAAGAAAGAGAATCCGAATCCACCGGGTGGAAAGAACCATCTTTCAATGTAATCTTCATACTGTCCATCTCGAATCCAGCCAAAGGTCCATTCTTCATGGCTTCTTTGAATCCTTTTTCTACAGATGGGATATATTCTTTAGGAATATTACCTCCTTTGATCATATTGACGAACTCGAGACCTTGCGTCTCTTTGTCCTCTACAGGCTCCATGGTAAATACGATATCCGCAAACTTACCACGACCACCCGTTTGTTTCTTGTAGGTCTCACGGTGATCAGCAGTAGCAGTCAAGGCTTCTTTGTACTCAACCTGTGGTTGACCTTGATTTACTTCTACCTTGAACTCACGCTTCAAACGATCCACGATGATATCCAAGTGAAGCTCACCCATACCAGAAATAATAGTCTGACCTGAGGCTTCATCTGTTTTCACCTGGAAAGTTGGATCCTCTTCAGCCAATTTAGCCAGAGCCATACCCAATTTATCCACGTCAGCCTTTGTTTTAGGCTCAACAGCGATACCAATTACGGGATCCGGGAAGATCATACTTTCAAGAACGATAGGATTCTTCTCATCACTCAAGGTATCCCCTGTTTTGATGTCTTTAAATCCTACAGCAGCTCCAATATCACCAGCAGAAATAGACTCGATTGCATTTTGCTTATTCGAGTGCATCTGGTAGATACGAGAAATACGCTCTTTATTTCCGGAACGGTTGTTCAACACGTAAGATCCAGCATCTAATTTTCCAGAGTAGGCACGGAAGAAAGCCAAACGACCTACGAAAGGATCGGTAGCGATCTTAAAGGCCAAAGCAGAAAATGGCTCGGATGGATCTGGTTTTCTGGAGATTTCTTCATCCGTATCAGGATGTGTTCCAACAATCGCCTCTTTGTCTAGAGGAGAAGGCAAGTAGCGGCATACCGCGTCAAGCAGGAACTGAACTCCTTTGTTTTTGAAAGCAGAACCACAAACCATAGGAATGATGCTCATGTCCATTACAGCAGCGCGCAAGGCAGCGTGAACTTCATCCTCGGTGATGGAGTTTTCGTCCTCAAAGAACTTCTCCATCAAGTTTTCGTCGTATTCTGCTACTGCTTCGATCAACTCCGCACGGTACTGACGTACTTCGTCTTCCATCTCAGCAGGAATGTCTACTACATCAAAAGTAGACCCCATATTTTCGTCGTGCCATACAATCGCACGGTTCTTTACCAAATCAACGATTCCTTTGAAATCAGCTTCGTCCCCAATCGGCAAAACGATTGGCACGGCGTTCGACTTCAACATATCGCGAACCTGTTGACAAACAGCCAGGAAGTTAGATCCTTGGCGGTCCATTTTGTTTACAAAGCCCATGCGCGGAACTTTGTAGTTATCAGCAAGTCTCCAGTTGGTTTCAGACTGAGGCTCAACCCCGTCTACTGCACTAAATAAGAACACCAATCCATCCAATACACGCAATGAACGGTTTACCTCAACAGTAAAGTCAACGTGACCGGGAGTATCGATGATGTTAAAGTGGTATCCTTTGGTATCAGAAACAGGCTGTCCATTTTCAGTTGGGAAGTTCCAAGTACAAGTTGTTGCAGCGGAAGTAATTGTAATTCCACGCTCTTGCTCTTGCTCCATCCAGTCCATGGTTGCTGCACCATCGTGCACCTCACCAATCTTGTGGCTTACCCCTGTATAAAACAGAACACGTTCTGTTGTGGTTGTTTTCCCCGCATCAATGTGAGCGGCGATACCTATGTTTCGAGTTAATTTTAAATCTCTTGCCATCTGTGCAGTTGGTTAAAATCTAAAGTGAGAGAATGCCTTGTTCGCTTCTGCCATTTTGTGCGTATCAACGCGCTTTTTAACAGCAGCACCTTCTTCCTTAGCAGCAGCTAGAATCTCGGAAGCCAATTTTTGAGCCATTGATTTCTCGTTACGCTTACGAGCGTAGCTAATCAACCACTTCATAGCGGTAGAGATCTTGCGATCGGGACGAATTTGCATTGGGATCTGGAAAGTTGCTCCCCCTACACGACGACTGCGAACCTCTACGTGAGGCATGACGTTGGAAAGGGCATCCTTCCACAACTCCAAACCGCTTTTTTCGTCATCGGTTTTCTTTTCTTCAACAATATCGATAGCGTCGTAAAATATTTTGAACGCCAAAGACTTCTTCCCGCTCCACATCATCATGTTGACGAAACGAGTAACCAATTGGTCACCGTAACGCGGATCCGGGAGAATAGGTCGTTTTTTTGCCTGTCTTTTTCTCATTTCTTCTGTTCTGTTTTAAGATTTACTTCTTAGGACGTTTTGCTCCGTACTTGGAACGGCGTTGGGTACGACCAGCTACACCGG
>CAZLGZ010000159.1:0-6043 GCA_964558965.1 uncultured Flavobacteriaceae bacterium | reverse complement strand
ATCAATTTGACGCGCATCTTTCCTCTTTTTCGCCAATTGACTGGAATAACGGGATTCGTTTGATTTGATGCTTTTTAATAAGGCCTTTTGGGATTGCAAGTCCTTCGTAAGACTTTCTTTTGCCTCTTTGTTTTCGTCAATAAGACGGTTCTTGTCTTTGCGCTGAACAATGAGGTCCTTGTTCACCTCAGCGAGGCGCTTGGTTTTGGATTGAATCTCCTGCCCTTGCTTTTTGCGGTACTTGGTGTACTGCTTCATGTACTGCCAACGCTTGTAAGCCTGTTGAAAGCTCTCCGAAGAAAGCACAAACATTAAACGGTTCTGCTGCGCTCTGTTCTGGTAGGATTTATGAATCATCCCCGCATAATCCTTTTTCAGATTCCCGAGATCTTGCCGTAGCCGACTCACTTCCCGAATATTGCTGTTGATTCGGCGGTTGATCAGGTTAGACTGCTGTTGGGTGAGGCGCAAAAGTTTTTGCTGGGAGCTGATTTTTTGATCGATGGCCTGCATCTGATCCATCACATTGCCCTTCTGCTTTTTCTCTGTGAGCAGGAGTTCATTAATTCGTTTGATGTCTTGTTGTAACTTGGCTCTTTCGGCCTCCAGGGCCTTCTGTTCTTTGGATTGGGCATTGAGGGACAGGGTGCCAACCAAGGCGAGCCCCAGAATAAAATGCTTGAAGAAATGCGTTTTAAACCTGCCCATGAACCGAGTTCTTTCCGTGAAATTACTGAATCAGTTTGTATCCTTTCGGTATTCGGTAAGGAAAACTCAATTTGCGATCGAATTCCATTTGCCGGTAATCCAGATCAATTATACTATTGCTGTCCGGTAAACTGGCCTTGACCAAAACCTTTTGGGGAAGTACGCGCTCCCCCACTTTTTGGTAGCGATAACCCACTTCAAAGGATTGCCCTGCTCGGGAGCGATAAACCTGCTGAGAAGCGACCTTGAAAGTCGCCGGATCAATTAAAATGAGTAGGTCAAACAAAAAGTCCTGTTTTTTGGGCTCCAACCGGTACTGCTTCCCTAGAATATCCGAAGTAAAACGGCGACGATCCAATTCCACTATAGATTGGCCTAACAAGAGGTTCTGAACCTGATCAAATTCAAGTTCGACCCCGATCATTCTCTCGAGGTAGGCGAAGTCGCCCTCAAAGTATTCTTTCTCGAGTTTATTGTAAAAGCTGATTCGTTCTGGGGTCAGGTAAGCCTTAAACATCCCCAGGGGAGCACTGAGCCAAATCGCTTTGTCTTTTTCCATGCGAAAGCTCAAGCTGGTCCCTTGCTTAGACGCCCCGTTGTTGTATTCCACTTTGATCCGCCCTCTTAAGGTTTTAAAGTTGAGGGCTCCTTCATTGTGGTTGCGCACCAGTGCCTTGGTCGTAATCGGTTTTACGTCCGCCTCCGAAATGACTTTCCGAGAACTCGAACAGGCCGAAAAGACCAATAGAACAAAAAGGGCGGTAATCTTGTATAAACGCATGCTTGCCTTAATTGGGATTATTCTCGTTCATCTTCTTCTGGTAATACTTCAACTTTTCCGGCTCTCCCAAAAGCTCGTAAGCCTCGGCAAGTGCCTGGTAAATGAATAGGCTTAACTGCCCTTCCTCCAACAAATAATCCAGACTTTCTTCCAGGATGGAGGTCGCCTCCTTGGCTTTGCCTTGTTTTAATAAGGCCCATCCCTTGTAATAGTAAAAGTCGGGCTGAAGAGGGTAATTTTCATTGGCCTCCGTACTCTCTTTGTACAGACGACTGAACTCCCCATCTTGTTGCAAGGTCCGCAGGTTTTTTTTGATCTGATCCACCGGGTTCTCCGCTTCGTCCTCTTTTTTTGCCTCTACAGAAGTGCTTTTGGGCTGCTGTAGGGCCTCGGTAAGGGCCTTAGTTATGGGATCTCCTTTCGCCTGGGCTTCTTCTAAATCAGCGCTAAGTTCAGAATAGTTATTTGGGCTTTTGATCCTCTTGAAAAATCCGGAGGCTTCGTCATAACGGTTTCTTTTTAAACTGATCCTGGCCATATTGGACCAAAACACATCGTTCTGAAAACTGAGATCTTCGCCCTGACGAGCGATACTTCCTTCACCCAAGCGATACTGGTAATACCAATAGGTGTCCGTATACCAGTAATTCTCAGGTTCCATGCGAACCGCTTTTGCCGCGTACGGGAACCCCAAAGCAAATTGGCGATCCAATCGATAAATCCGAGCCATCTCGTGATAGACCGCTGATTGATCTGGCTGGAGCTGTATACACTTTTGGAGGTAATTGATCGCACGATCGTAGTTCTTGATTCCTTTTTGCTGGAGAGCCGAGAAAAAAGCCTCTTGAAATTCATCCGAGTATTCCTCGAGGTAGACAGAAGCATCTTCCTCTTCTTGAGCAAATATACCGATCGGAACAATAAAAACAAACGCGAACAACAGGCTGCAAAAACCGGACTTTACAGTCTTTATAATATTCGGTATGTTTTTCATTTTCTTCACTACTTCAATTCGCTATAGTCCCCCAGACTCACACTTTGGAACTCCCCATTATAAGTAACGTGATTTCCGATCATTGCGTCTTTGAGCTTTGCATTTTCGATTAGGGAATGACTTTGGATCAAACTGTTTTCGATTACTGAATCTACAATTTTAGTGCCAGGTCCGACCGAAACAAATGGGCCTATCGTACTGCCTATAATCTCTGCACCTTCCCCAATAAAGCAAGGCGGAATGATCTGTGAACCTGCGTCACTGGCAGAACGCTCACTCACCAACTGCTCCCCTTCTTTCTCCAGAAAGCCCAACATACGTTGGTTGGTCTCCACAGTAACGGCTTTGTTTCCGCAGTCCATCCAATGATCCACCTGCCCGGTCACAAAACGTCTTCCGGCGGCCATCATTCGCTTAATTCCATCATTGATCTGGTATTCCCCACCATTGACGATATCGTTGTCTAGAACGTACTGGAGCTCGTCCTTGAGCACGCTGACGTCCTTGAAGTAGTAGATGCCGATGACGGCCTTATCCGAAACAAACTCGGTGGGCTTTTCAACCAATTCTACAATGTCTCCCGCTTCGTTCAAGTTTACGACACCATAGGCTTCAGGGTTTTCGACCTGCTTAACCCAAATCACACTATCGGCCTCTCGATCCAATTGAAAATCAGCACGGATCAGGGTATCTGCATAAGCGATTACGGCCGGGCCGCTCAACGAAGGCTTAGCGCTCATAATCGCGTGTCCTGTCCCTAAAGGCTCGTCCTGACGGTATATACTGGCTTTGGCCCCTAACTCTTCGGCCAATTTCTGAAGGCTTTCGACCACGTCTTCTCCGAAAAATGCAGGATCTCCCAAGATGAAGGCTACTTCTTCTATGGGCTCGCCTAACACCTTGGCGATATCTTTGACCAAGCGATGAACAATGGGCATCCCTGCGACGGGAACCAGAGGCTTGGGCACAGTTAAGGTGTGGGGTCTGAGGCGCGAACCTCGACCAGCCATGGGTACAATTATTTTCATGTTAATGTTGGTTTATTATTCTGTTCCAGTACTGCCAAATCCGCCGCTACCGCGTTCTGTGGTTCCGAGCTCACTGACTTCTTCCCACTCAATACGTTCGTGCTTGGCAATCACCATTTGGGCAATGCGCTCTCCATTCTCGACCACGAACTCGTCTTGTGATAAATTCACCAGGATCACGCCGATTTCTCCACGGTAATCCGCATCGATGGTTCCGGGGGCATTCACCAGGCCAATTCCCTTCTTCGCCGCCAATCCAGAACGCGCTCTGATCTGCGCTTCGTATCCGCCGGGCAGTTCAATATGCAGTCCGGTTTTGACAATGGCTCTTTCGAGGGGTTTAAGGGTGATGGGTTCGCTGATAGAGGCTCGGAGGTCCATCCCTGCAGACAAAAGGGTTTCGTAAGAAGGCAGTGGATGGTTGGAGTTGTTAATGATGCGTATGGTCACGTCTAAAAAGTGCTTTTAAAGATTTGTATTCCAAGAGGGTAATCAGGACTAAAAATACAAAAAGTAGAGCCGCTCCAGGGGCCAGAGAGGCGTCAAAATAGTAGTACGACAGGCTGGCCAATCCAAAGGAAAGGAACATATAAAAGAGGATACGCCCCAAGCGATACGGAATAGGATAGTAGTTTCGCCCAAAAGCATACGAAAGGGTCATCATGGTGCCATAAGCCAATAAGGTGGCCAAAGCAGATGCCCAAAAGCCATAAAGGGGAATGAAGTAAAGATTCACACAAAGAGTAATGCAGGCCCCCAAGGACGAAATAATCGCCCCAAAATAGGTTCGATCGGTAATTTTATACCAAACCGAAAGGTTGTGGTAAACCCCCAAGCAGAAACTCGCCAATAAAACGATAGGCACAATATCCAACGCCTGGTGATAGACCGGATTCTTGATAAATAAGTCCGCCAGCACCGGAAGAACGACCACAACGGACAACAGAATCAAGCTGCCCAACAAAACGAAATAATACGTGATTTGGGCATAGGTGAGCTGCGGATTTTCCTTTTTGGCTTGGCTAAAAAAGAAAGGCTCAACTCCCATGCGAAAGGCGGTGCCGTACAACGTCATAAAAACCGCCAGCTTATAACAAGCCCCGTAGATTCCGGCCTCCTCCTTGGAAACCATCTGGGTCAATAAAATTTTATCGAAGACCTCGTTGACGGTAAAAGCGATTCCCGCTACCAAAACGGGCAAGCCGTAGGCCATCATCTTCTTCCACAAATGAGAAGAAAAATGCAGTTTGTTTTTAAAATAGGTAGGAAGCAGCAACGCTAGAGTAAAAGCGCTGGCCGCTACATTCGAAATCAGGATGTATTGAATCTGGAAATCCTCTTTATACAAACTCGCCCAAGAAGCTTCTGGATTGCTTTCTGCCCATTGAGGTAAGCCGACCAAAAAGAAGAGATTCAACCCAAAATTCAGGGCCACATTCAGGGTTTTCAAAAAGGCATATCGCAAGGGCTTTTCCTTGGCGCGTATGAGGGCGAAAGGAATGATGACCAAAGCATCGAGCAAAAGAATAACCAGGGTAAACTTCAAAAAGGAAGCGCGAATTCCAGTGACCTCTGCGATGAGATCAATAAAGAGGAATCCCAATATGCCGAAGATCAGAGTAGAGCCCATCAGACTCACTAAAGAGGTTGAAACAACCTCTTCCGGGCGTTTTTCTTTGTGGTAGAAACGGAAAAAAGCCGTTTCCATTCCATAGGCTAAAAGCACATTAAAAAAAGCGATCCAAGCGTAGATATTGATGTACTCTCCATATCCTGAGGCTTTCTCCAGAATCCCTGTATACAGAGGGAGCAAAAGAAAAGACAGCACTCGGGGAAGCACGGTGGCTATTCCGTAAATAAAGGTTTGCTGAAAAAGCTTTTTGAGTGGATTCAAATGCCTGTTTTCGTTTTTCCGTCGACAATACCGCCTACCATGAAGTAAACGTACTTCTTTCCTGATTTATAACGAAAAACAGCTTCGTCCTCGGCCAGCTCAAATGGGAATTCCTTCAGAAGCGGTTGCAGGGTCGGAGGTTGATTTCCGCCTTCCTTCTGGCTATCTCCTTCCATCACCATATCCGGCTTAGAGGGGCCATTCACAGAAAAGCGTGCGCTTAGGTAGGACTCTCCTCCTACAGATTCGAATGTATAAGGCTTGACTTCACCGCGAAAAAAGACGTAGTCCCCCTCAGCTCCTTCAGGGATTTGATTGACTTTCACCTCCAGCATCAACTGGGGCTTTGACTCTTCGCGTCCTTGCAAAAGCTTGTAGCACTTTGCCGATTGGACGACAAAATCCGTTTGCTCAGTCAGCTTCTTCTGTGAAGAGCATCCTCCCAAGCCAAACAAGAGAATTAAGGATAAAATGTAAAGGTCCTTCATAACACCGCTTTTAAGGTTCTCTAAGATAAAACCAAAATCGGTGCCAAATCGTATACCGGAAGTGAAATGCTAGTCGTTCAAGGCCTCGGCACCACCCACGATTTCAAGGATTTCTCCTGTAATGGCGGCTTGTCGGGCTTTGTTGTACGT
>CAZLGZ010000158.1:0-6180 GCA_964558965.1 uncultured Flavobacteriaceae bacterium | reverse complement strand
AATTATAAAAAATGTCGAGAAATCTAGGATTTCCCTTGTTGATTTTACTTACAATCGGCTTGGGAACACTCCTCTACTACAACACCTGTAGTTCTTGCGCGACATCAAGTAGTTCAGCTTCTGACATTCAAGGTATTAGCTCCGCTACAACCGGCTCTAATTCCCCTGATTTCAGCCGTACTTTGGCGCTTGTATTTCCGGACGGACAGGTGATGCGATCGGGATCCAATTTCATTTTTGGATTTTCGAGCCCTCATTTTGACTTACCCATACAACAAGCCTTGAACCCTTCCATTGTGCGCTTGCGTACTTTTTTAGACGATAATAAAGACTACCGCCTTTCGATCCAGGGGCTATCCCGTGCTGATGAGTCCAATCCAACGGCCTTTTCCAGTCTGGGAATTGCACGGGCGAATCAGGTTAAAGAGTACTTAAAAACAAAAGACTTCCGTACTGCTCAAATAAGGCTGGACGGTCTCCAGGTCAACGATAGTTTGGATATTTCATATGGCAAGATCAATGGACCCGTTGAATGGAAAATCGAAAGAATTCCGCCGGAAATGGCCAGCCAATTGGAGGAATCAATCCAGGATCCACTGGTCATTAATTTTGAGACAGAAGGTGCTGGAATTCAGCTAAATCAACTTCAGAAAAACCAATTTACTGCCCTCTTTGCGTACCTCGATTGGACCGAAGAAGCCCAACTCGAAATAACCGGTCACTCGGCCGATACAGGATCCGATGAAGACAGCTTTAGAATGGGCATGAAAAGAGCTGATGTAGTACGCAAATTCTTCCGAGAAAATGGCGTACCCGATAACCGAATGAAATCCGGTTCCGCTGGTCACAACCAAGCCGTAGCGAGTAACAGAACAACCGAGGGACGTATGCAAAACAACCGCGTGGTCGTCCAAATAATACTTGAAAAACAATGAGCGAATTGAATATTTGGTGTGTCTTAATTCCTGTTCTTATCGGTACCGTCTGTGCTGTTATTGGCTATTTCTGGGGAAAAAGCAATGGCAGTTCTGCCGATCCCGCATTGACCGATAGCCTCCTGGCCATGGAGCAAGAAAACAAACGCCTGAAGGCCGAAACGGGGAGTCACCTCAACCGCATCAAGGAGTTAGAAGGAAAGCAGGAAAACGACCAAAAACAAGAAAAGACGGCTCCAAAACGCAAAGAAACGCGCAAAAAAGAGGTGAAAGCGGCAGAAAAACCAGGTTTACCTGATTTGCGTTTTGATGCTGATCAGGTCAAAATAGACTACGGAAAACGGGTAAAATTCAACGATCTCAAAATCATTGAGGGAATTGGGCCTAAAATAGAAAGCTTGTTCCAGGAAGCGGGTTTCAATTCTTGGCAAGAGTTGGCCCAAGCCAGCATAGAGGATTGTCAGGAGGTACTCAAAAAAGGAGGAGATCGCTTTCGTATGCACGATCCTGCCTCTTGGCCTATTCAAGCCAAAATGGCCCATGAAAACAAGTGGGAAGAACTTGCCAAATGGCAAGAGGAGCACAAAGCAGGCCGCCTTTAGTTACGACCTCTTTCTTCCGGATAAAACGATTGAACAGGGTCGCTCTGCCAGACTTCCTTTGTATCGATATCCATCATGCTCAAACTGCCTTTAAAGGCCGCCCCGGTATCCATATTCCAAACATTGGCTCTTTGTTGAGGTACGATCTGCCCGGTTTTGCTCAAAGGCGTATGTCCAATATAGATCTCGGAATAGTTCAGTAGTCTTTTGGGGTAATCCACATTCTCTATACTCAGGTCCTGTGGTAACGCTTTTGCTAATTCCCAGAGGGTACGATCCCAGTAGAACAGCTCAGGAAAGTATTCGAACTCCACTCCTTTAAGGTTGGTAAAGCCGGCGTGCAAGAAGAGTCGATTTTTAGCATCCAGGTAGTAATTCTCAAGACGTTCAAAAAACGCAATGTGCCGTTTCCAGTCGTCCTGACTCCTTTTGTCATAGGACTGTCGTGTCATCTCTCCTCCGTGCATTAGCCAGGTCGGATTGTGGCCTTGCTCCAGAAGCCATGCCTTGCACAGTTCATCGTGATTGCCCCGAATAAAACGACAATGGTGACTGCGGTCCAATTCCATTAAGAAGTCAATGGTTTCGGCCGCTTCACTCCACCCGTCAACATAATCGCCTAAAAATATAATCTCGTCTTCAGGACTTGTTTTTGCCTTTTCGAGCAATTGTTTTAAAGCCTGTAAACCTGAGTGGATATCGCCGATCACCAGCGTTCTTCCCTGCCCCATAAATTGCGGTGGTATTGTAGTGAGCAAGCAAGTATAGGCAATTCCAAACAATTTGGAAATAGCCACATTTTTGCTGTACATTCGGGTACAACAACCGTTGGATGATACCCATGAGGAAAGTCTATTGCATTGGAGAACTGCTGATCGACTTCGTCGCCGAAAACCAGGGAAGCGACTTGTCAAAAGCCAATGAATTCACCAAAAAAGCGGGGGGAGCCCCTGCCAATGTCGCCTGTGCCATCGCCAAATTAGGAGGCAAGAGCTCCTTTATTGGTGCGGTAGGTAAAGACCCCATGGGAACCTTCCTGCTTAAGGTTTTACAAGATGAGCATGTCGACATCTCCCTGGCACAGCGATGCAATAAGTTCACTACCCTGGCCTTTGTCTCTATTGCCCAAGATGGAGAACGGGATTTTGTCTTTAGCCGTGGAGCCGACCGCGAATTGAAGTACGACAAAGAAATCCAAAAAGACTTTGCGGGCAATCTGGTCCATCTAGGTGCCGCAACAGCCCTTTTGGGAGGCCCGTTGGAAGAGACCTACAACCATTATTTCTTTGACGCCTTAACCAAGGATGCCTTTATCAGTTTTGATCCTAATTTCCGATCGGATTTATGGAAAGGGAACGAAGAGGTCTTTATCAAAAAGTGCCTCTCTTATGTTTCCAAATCCCACCTCTGTAAATTTTCTCAAGAGGAAGCACTTTTGTTGGCCGGATTAAGTTCAAACGATCCCGTAGAAAAGGCTTGTGATATTCTGCACGAAGCAGGGGCCAAAATTTTAACGGTTACCCTCGGAAAAGAAGGTACGCTGGTGAGCAAAGGAGAAAAGAAAAAGGTAGTGCGAAGCATCAAGGTGGATCCAGTCGATACCACAGGGGCCGGAGACGCCTTTATCGGTTGTTTGCTCTATCAAATCTCGCGCTTACCTTCAACGGATATCATTTTTGAGGACCGACCAGAGTTCCTTAAAATGGTAAAGAAGGCGAACAAAGCAGGAGCCTTAACCACCACTCAATTTGGCGCAATCAACTCCCTTCCCGGTCCGGAACTTCTTGATCTAAACTGCTGATTTACTTAACTGTAACGCACTTTACGAATAATTCGCAAGGCTTCCTTTAGAGACTCATAAACAGAACGGTCGGTCTTTTTAATCAAATCCCGGGATTCGTCCATTATTTCACGGGCTTCCTCAAATCCATTCAGATAACAGATCAAACTGGTGTCTGGCAAGTGGACAAAGTCCTGGTACTCATTCTGATTGAGGATTTTCCCGCCCTTGATTTTCTTTAAAAGCGCTTGGTTGGTGTTGAGAATGTGATGCAGGGTTTTGCGATCATATTGGGGGGGGTCAAAAACCAATTTGCTTTTGATGGTGTAGTGCCCGTTCTCTTTGAAGGAGATTTTCAATTTCTCCAAGGGGTAGTACTTCTGTGCCTTTCCTAAACCCAATTGAACATATTCCAGGGTTTCAAAAGAATCTTCGGTAAAGCGAATAGTGAGTTCGTCCAAGGCCGAATAAAACAGTCGTACCTGCTCGTTAATCAACTCAATATCTACGCGGGAATAATATTCTTCTCCATCTACCTTTTTGACATGGCCGGCCCAACACACCACAAATTGCTCTTTGAAGACCTTGTAATGACTTTTGAGATCCGAATGGCGGTTGTTGATGAAATCAATTACCCCATCCAGGGTGAGTTCAATATTGTTGCGAGCGTGTTGTTCAATGGTTGCTACCGCCGTGGAGTTGATGTCTTTCAACTCGATATCAAAGGCCTTGGGAAGGCTGATGCTGCCTTCTCTGAAAAAAACAGCTCCGCCGTAATACTTCCAAATGTTCTTTCGAAGAGCACAGACTTTCCCGTTGGATCGAATGGTAACCAAGCCGACCACTTTACCTTCGGGTAAATGCGGAAAAGCAATGTTTTCGTAAGACACCAAAGGTGGATTGTCTAAATAGGCGTTGACCAGGTTTTGAATTCGGCTGTCGTCAAAGAAGTCCACCCCAATAATGCGGTTATCTTCATCTTCAACACCGACGACGATATAGGAGTTATTTACGGGGTTGCTGTTTGCCAGAGCGCAAACATGTTTGAGAAACTTTGCCTTTCCTTCTTTTTCGCCTATAGCGATAAAGCGTTTTTTGTCGTAAAAGCTGTTCTCGTCGTTGTGGGCTAATAAGTTTTTGACCAATAGCCGCTTGTTAATCATCGCTTTCGGATTTGTGTACTGCTGGCCTGATCTGTGGGTAAAACCACCAAATCGGCAATGTTTACATGAGCGGGTTGCTCCAAAACAAAGAAAACGATACGGGCGATATCTTCTGCCTGTAATGGACTGTATCCTTGATAAACCGTTTTGGCTCTTTCCCGATCGCCTTTAAAGCGAACATCGCTGAATTCGGTTTCGACCAGACCAGGATGCACGGCCCCAACCCGTATCCCGTGTTGATTCAAATCAATACGCATCGCTTGATTTAGTGCGTCAACCGCGTGCTTACTGGCACAGTAGACATTTCCTTTGGGATAGACTTCCTTTCCGGCTGTCGAACCGATGTTGATGATGTGGCCTTTTTCTCGATCGACCATGTCGGGCAAGATGCACTTGGTCACATAAAGAAGTCCCTTCACGTTGATGTCGAGCATCGCATCCCAATCGTCCCAGTTTCCTTCCTGAATGAAGTCCAGTCCGTGGGCGTTCCCCGCGTTGTTGATCAAAGCATCAAATGGTCGAAAGGGTGCAGGTATATTCTCTATAGCATTTTTAACCGCTTCACGATCCCGAACATCGAACAGCAGGGTGTGCACTTCGGTAAACGCGCTGAGTTCTGCCTTCAGCTCATCCAAACGCTCCGCTCTTCGTCCGCAGAGGACCAAACGGTAACCATTTTTGGCCAATAAACGGGCAGAGGCTTGACCTATACCACTACTAGCGCCTGTAATCAATACATTCTTCATCTTTCTGCTTTTGGGGATTCCCTAAGGAACCCGGTGTCCGCGTGCAGCCTCCCAGAGCAAGAACCAATCCTGAAGTTCCATCTCGATTTCGGAAGCCTTGAGCATTTCGGCCAAACGACCTTTTTTGGTGCTGCCCACTACAGGGTGGATTCCTGCTGGGTGCTTATAAAGCCAGGCCAATAACAGGGCCGATACCCCGCAGTCGTACTTCTGGCTCAGTTCTGCGATCAGGGGCTCCATTCCGGCTTTACGCTCTTTGCTCTCTGGACGGTCATCACCGCCAAAATAGCCGCCGAGCGGGCTCCAAGCCATGGCCATTCTGTTTCCGCTTATACAGTCGTCCAGGGTGCCGTCAAGCATGGCTGAACTCTGCAAGAGAGAACACTCTACTTGATTCCCTTCTACCGGGCCATTGGTCTCCAGCAGGGCGATCTGAGAAGGCGTAAAATTAGAAACTCCAAATTGCTTGATCTTCCCCGATGATTTTAATTGTTCCACCGCATTAAAAACCTCCTCAGCTCTGAGTAGAGGGCTGGGTCGGTGCAGAAGGAACAAATCGAGATAATCCGTCTGCAACATCCGTAAACTCCGTTCCGCAGAATCGACTATGTAGGCGGTATCGTACTGGTAATGTTTTACCTTGTTCTCTCTGCCTCGCGTCATTTGAATCCCGCATTTGCTGATCAGTTGAACCTCTTCTCTGGAGACACCACTTTGAACAAAGGCTTTTCCAAAAAGCGCCTCATTCTCGTAATCCCCATAGATATCGGCATGATCGAAAGTAGAGATCCCCATGCTGAGGCAATCTTGAATCATCTGTGCGGCTTCGACTTCCGAAAGTTGAGCACCCCAACTTCCCCAAGTCATCGTTCCCGCAATTAACCGGCTGTAGTTTTGCTTGTTTTTCACGAAGTGTGAAAGTATTAAAATAAACACTTAAAGTCTTGCTAAATC
>CAZLGZ010000157.1:0-6186 GCA_964558965.1 uncultured Flavobacteriaceae bacterium | reverse complement strand
CATTTTTTGTTATATTATGTTTAATGTTCCTTACTTTTGGTTGAACAAAAACAAATAACCCAATATATTATGTATTCTTTATTGTCTAACATTTCGCTTTTCGCAGATGTTTCTAAGCTTGCCGTCGACGATTACGTTGGCTTTACCTTTTTCGTAGGATGCATGGCGATGATGGCCGCCTCGGCTTTCTTCTTTTTATCCATGAACACCTTTGATCGAAAATGGAAAACTTCGGTTTTGGTATCCGGATTGATCACGTTCATTGCTGCTGTACACTACTGGTATATGCGTGACTACTGGGCTGCAAACATGGAGTCACCGACCTTCTTCCGCTATGTGGACTGGGTACTTACCGTTCCTTTAATGTGTGTGGAGTTTTACCTAATTCTCAAAGTCGCTGGAGCGAAGAGATCCCTTATGTGGAACATGATTTGGTTATCCGTTATCATGCTCGTTACTGGATACTTCGGTGAGACCTTGTACCGTGACCAAGCTTGGTTCTGGGGATTGATTTCAGGTATTGCCTACTTTATCATTGTGGCGATCATCTGGGTTGGCCCTGCTAAAAAACTGGCCGTCCAAGCCGGTGGAGCAGTACTAAAAGCACACAAAACCCTATGCTGGTTTGTCCTCGTAGGATGGGCAATCTATCCGATCGGATACATGGCCGGTACTCCAGGATGGTACGAAGGTATCTTTGGAGGTCTTCCGATGGACGTCATCTACAACATCGGGGATGCTGTAAACAAAATCGGATTCGGTTTGGTCATTTACAATTTGGCAGTGACTGCCTCTTCGAAGGAAACGGCTTAAGACTTAAGCTACGCACTACTCAAACAAAAAACTGTTGCCGGCTGGTCCGGCAGCAGTTTTTTTTACATCCTTTCCGGAACATTAATTCCCAATAGTCGGAACCCACTCTTGATGACCTCACCCACCTGAGCAGAAAGCACCACTCTAAAATGACGAATGCTTGGATCCTCCTCTCCGAGAATCGAAACCTGCTGGTAGTAAGAGTTAAATTCCTTGACTAAATCATAGACGTAATTAGCGATTAAGGCCGGGCTGTATTGGGATGCTGCTAGCTCAATCACCTCAGGATACTGCAATAGGGCTTTGATCACCTCTTTTTCTTTGGCATGCAAAGAGGTCGGCAGATCCTTTAGAGTATCCGTGGCTTCTCCGTATTTACGCAGTATGGACTGGATTCGAGCGTAGGTGTACTGAATGAACGGACCGGTATTACCTTGGAAGTCGACCGATTCTTCAGGATTGAATAGGATTCGCTTGCGTGGATCAACCTTGAGAATATAGTACTTAAGGGCCCCTAAGCCAATGGTGTGGTAGAGTTCCTTTTTCTGCTCATCAGAATAGCCTTCCAACTTACCCAGCTCACTTGAAATCTCTTCAGCGGTATTGCTCATATTCTGAATCAAATCATCGGCATCCACTACGGTTCCTTCCCGGCTCTTCATCTTTCCGGAAGGCAGATCGACCATTCCATAGCTCAGGTGATAGAGTTTTTCGGCCCAGGAATACCCCAGTTTTTGCAAAATCAAGAAGAGTACTTTAAAGTGGTAATCTTGCTCATTCCCCACCGTATAAACCATCCCGGTAATTTGAGGAAAGTCCTTTACACGCTGTATAGCCGTACCAATATCCTGGGTCATATAAACCGCTGTACCATCGGCTCGCAGAACAATCTTTTCGTCCAGACCGTCCTCACTGAGATCAATCCATACACTGCCGTCCTCCTTTCTGAAGAAAACCCCTTTTTCTAGGCCCTCTTCAATGATATCCTTACCGAGCAAATAGGTATCGCTTTCGTAATACAACTGATCGAAATCAACACCCATGGCTTTGTAGGTCTGATCAAATCCTTCGTATACCCATCCATTCATGGTTTTCCACAGTGCTACAACCTCCTCTTCTCCTGCTTCCCATTGACGCAAGAGTTCTTGGGCTTCCAGTAATACCGGTGCGTTCTTCTTGGCTTCCTCCTCTGTAGCCCCAGTATCGATCAGGGACTGGATATCGGCCTTGTACATTTTATCGAACTCCACGTAGTATTTACCAACCAGGTGATCTCCTTTTAAACCACTGCTTTCAGGAGTTTCTCCCTGCCCTTTCTTCTTCCACGCCAACATACTTTTACAAATGTGAATCCCCCGATCATTAATGATTTGGGTCTTCAGCACCTTCCGGCCAGAGGCACGTAAAATTTCTGCCACAGAATAACCGAGCAGGTTGTTGCGAATATGTCCGAGGTGAAGAGGTTTATTGGTATTGGGAGAAGAGTATTCCACCATAACCGTTTCGTCTGTGGCGTCCAGAGTTCCGTAGTTTTTTTGACCCACGATTTCTTGAAGCGCCGTTAAGTAATGGTCTTCTGCGATAACCAAATTCAAAAAGCCCTTGACCACGTTAAAAGACTCTACCAGGTCGGTCTCGGCTTGCAACTGCTCGCCGATCTGTTGCCCGATTACTGCCGGATTCCCTTTGATTTGCCTCAGCAATGGAAAAACAACCAGGGTGATGTCCCCTTCAAAGTCCTTTCGGGTAGGCTGAAATTCAATCTGCTCTACTTCTACGTCAAAGAGATGGCGGATGGCTTCTTGTGCCTTGGGTAATAAAGCGGTAGACAAGTGCATGCTTTGGTTTTAAGGCCCCAAAAATACCGTTTTTTCACCTTTTAGGATAGCTTTAAGAGGGGGAAGAAAACCAGAATTCTACCTTTAGTTGATGGAACAGAGGTTACGAGAGATCCTTGGATTGACCACATTGGATTCCGAATCCAATCCAAAATAATTCACTTTTCAGGCAACGTTTTGCCTGAGCGAATCGTCTAACCTTAAAACAATCAAAAAACATTCACCATCACCATGATCAAACAAGTATTCAAATCACTCCTATTACTTGCTCTTATTTTGCCTGCATTTCTGCTCGCACAGCAGTCTACTAAGGCGAAAGATACCTTAGGGCTACCGCTCGAAATCAAAGGAGAACTCAAAGAAGCCAACGGCGCGCCTATTCCCTATGCCACCATCCAATACGGAGAAGAAAAGGGAGTGATCAGCAATGACGAAGGGCGTTTCCGCATTTTGTTGGATCAGTTTCCGCAAGAAACCGATTCTTTGAAAATCACTTGTATGGGATTCGAAAGCAAGACCCTACCCTTAGCTGGATTCCGCGATTCAAGTATTGTTCTTTCCTCAAAAACCATCGACCTCAAAGGAGTCTATGTCTTCGACAACCCCCTAACCGTCGAAGAAATCATCGAAAAGGTACAAGAAAACATCCCGTCCAATTACAAAAACGACTCCCACAAAACGCGATTCTTTTTACGTCTGAGTAATTTCAATACGGTGGATAAAATGGACATCACCTTTAAAAAGTCCAGTATTAAGGAACTGAACAAACAACTTCTGGATAGCGTTCTGAATTTGATCCCACGTTCCGCAGCCTACTATACGGAAACCCTCGGAGATGTATACCGGCATAAAAACGGTCTGAAAATGGACGTCGTCCGCGCTGCAGAACTCTACGATAAGTCGAATAATGGCTCGCTGGAAGCCATGGGTGAACGCCTCGAAGCCATATTCAAAGAAAACGTCAAACCGGATTCCTACCTGAAAATCAAATCTGGGATTTTTGGCACCAAAATGCAACTGGATTCCATCTTAGAAGAAAGCGAAGAGGCTGCGGAGGTAGAAGAAGAAATCAAAGAAGAAGTAAAAGAGCCTAAAAGCACCTTCTTTCACAAACGCATGCGCGGGCTCTGGGACGATATAGAGCAAGACCACTTCTACCAGGAAGACAGTAAACTCAACGTTTTTGAAAAATCACGCAAGTACAACTTCACCTTAGACGGCTATGCGGATATCGCCGGTGAAGGCACCTATGTCATCTCTTTTGAACCCAAAAGAAGTGCCGATTTTAAGGGACGCTTGTTCGTCAATATCGAGGACTATGCTGTCATGCGAATAGAATACGAAAACGTTCAACTGCTTCGTAATTTCCGCCTCTTGGGCATTACGTACAAAGAGCGAATCTACCGAGGGGTTACTTCATTCCGTAAAAGCCACTCAGGGAGTTACCGCCTGGCCTTTTTGGAGAAAGAAGTCGGTAATCAGTTTGGCATCGATCGCCCCTTAAAAGTGGTTGAAAAAAACAAAAATGTACGGGGACGCCGCAAGCAAAACGAATTGCTTCTTCACCTAGACATTGCCAATGGTTCGCGTGACAAATTCGAATTGGTCGTCTATGATGAAGACCAACTGTCCGCAGCAAATTTCGAATCCTTTACGGAAAAAAAGAATGTGCAAGCCACCTACCTCAAGGCTTATGACCCTTCTTTTTGGGAAGGATACAGCACCATGGAGCCCAATACGGCACTGCGACAATTTACGGTGGAAGAGGGCAAGTAGGATAGTTTGTTTATCTTCCTCCGGATGAATTTCTGGAAAAAAGCAAACACCGACTACCCCGTCTTGGCACCCGCCTTGGTCATTATAGGGGTTTTCTCGGTGTTCGTTTTTTTGTTCACCAGCACTACTTATGCGGGTATAGAACAGGCATCCTTATGGATTCGGGGCGCCTTTGGCCACTACTACCTCTACCTTGGATTGGCCTCTGTTCTACTCCTGCTAGCCCTTGCCATCTCACCATGGGGCAAAATTAAGCTTGGACAGGATCACGAAAAGCCCCAATACAGTTTATGGGCCTGGAGCAGTATGCTTTACAGCGCCGGGATGGGTGCTGGGATTCTATTGCGAGCTGTTCAGGAACCGGTAATGATGCGGGAATCACCACCTTTTACCGGCGTTCACACACCCGAAGTAGTCGCCTTAGAGTTCACCTTTTACCAATGGGGTTTTACTCCTTGGGCCTTTTACTGTCTTTTTGCCGTCATTATCGGCTACGCCCTTTTCAGAGAAGGACGCCCTATTCAGGTGAGCAGTTCTCTTCCCCGGCATTGGAAGTCAGAAAAGCTTTCAAGATCTATTGATGTGATTGCAGTACTCACAACTGTCTTTGGCCTTATCTCCTCCATCGGTCTGGGCACCGCTCAAATCAATGGTGGTCTGGATCACCTGTACCAGTTTGGGCAGGATGTTGGTATTTCTATATTCTTTGTCGTACTCATTTGTGCTTTGGGTGGATTATCGGTTTGGTTGGGGGTCGACAAAGGCATAAAACTCCTCTCAAAAATTAATATCAGCCTGACCTTGGTTCTCCTCACCGTAGTCATTTTTCAGGTGGATGCCCTGCAATCCCTGGCCCTTTTTGGAGAAGCCTTTTACAGCTATGTCGTGGATTTTGTTCCCTTGAGCCTGGCCGCTGGTCGCTTTGATCCCGGGATTGGATTCTTAACGGACTGGACCTACTATTACTGGGCATTCTGGTTGGCTTGGGCTCCTTTTACCGGTGTATTTATCGCTCGAATTTCAAGGGGGCGCAGTCTACGTCAAATTATACTTGGTGGACTCATCCTTCCTTCTTTGGGAACCTTTATTTGGTTCTCTTTTTTCGGGCAGGGTGCCTATGATCAAATTACCCTATGGGGCCAATACCAAGGAGAATTCAACAATGTCTTCTCTTCGATTTTTGTCTTTTTAAGTGGATTGGAGTTTCCGAGCGTAATGAATCTCTGGGTCATCCTGTTGCTTGTGGGCTTCCTGGTCACATCGGTCGATTCAGCCGTTCTGGTTTTGAGTATGTTTTCGGACAAAGGCCAAACCCATCCTTCAAGAAAGCTCAGACTTTTATGGACGGCGGTCATCGCCTTAGCCTCTATAGCCCTTCTTCTGTTGGGAGAAGCCTTTCAGGATGTGGACGTACTGAATGCGACCCAGAAGTTATTGATCGTCACTTCCCTTCCTTTTGCTCTGCTGATGGCGGCGATGATCTTTTTCTTTATCCAACGTCTTCGTTCCTCCTCAAAAAAAGCTTCAAGCTCGCCGAGGTAAGAAAACCTCAGCCAACATACAACGGGCACTCCCCCCTCCAAGGGTTTCGATCGTATCTAAAGGAGCATGAAGGAGTTCTGTATACTTTTCCAAGGTCTTTATCTGAGCAGGAATAAGGCTGTTGTAGGCTGCACTACTCATCACCAGATAGGTCTGCCCTTCTGCTCCTCTGAGCTGTAGCATATTGCCGGCAAACTGATGAATCTGGGCCTCACTA
>CAZLGZ010000156.1:0-6221 GCA_964558965.1 uncultured Flavobacteriaceae bacterium | reverse complement strand
CAAGGAAGAAATCCCAAACAGTGATGAGTTGGCTGCCCAAAACCGTGCGGCAGGACAGACAGGACGCCCTGCGCCTCAAGTGACCGAAACCATTATTCGGGATAAACCCAAAATTGGACGTAACGAGAAAGTGACTATCAAAAACGTCTTGTCTGGTGAGAGTAAAACCCTGAAATTCAAACAGGCAGAAGCTTTACTAGACAAGGGGGAATGGGTTCTTACTCAAGAGAATTAGGCCTGTTAAAAAGTCTGGAATACTGCTCAAAAAAGGCGTATTGACTTTCCAATAAAATTCAGGTAGTTTTACACTATACACGTAGAACTATATGGCCTGGTTGGCCTTTTCGATGAACGACACTCCTTCTGCAGCACCCGATTTGCTGAGAAACACACGAATGCTTTTGGCGTTTAACGCCTTAGGAATCGTAGTCTCCGCTGGAATCGGATTAAGTATCCTTCTCGACGGAAATCAAGGGAATGGATTGGGCTTTGCCTTACTCGGCATCGGCGCCATACTCGGCTTGAATATCCGCAAGCTCAAAATTGGGCTGCAGGATCAGTTACGTGCCAAAGAGCTGCAAGATCGCCTAGAAGAAAAAGAGACCTACCTCAAAGAGGTTCATCACCGGGTTAAAAACAATTTGCAAACGGTTTCCAGCTTATTGAGCCTCCAGGCAAGGGCGGTTGATGATCCCAAAATCAGCGCGATAATCAAGAACAGTCAACACCGCGTAGTCACCATGGCGATGGTGCACGAGATGCTCTATAAAAGAGATGATTACGTCTCTAAGATTGAACTAAAGCCTTACCTGGAAGAACTCTGTGCTTTTTTAATTCGCTCTACCAAAGAGCATGAAGATCAGGTTCAATTGCAATTGAATATTCCGGACTGCAAGTTGAATATTGACACCATTATTCCGTTGGGGCTGATTATCAACGAAATTGTGACCAATGCCCTTAAATATGGTCTTCCCGGAGAAGAAAATGGCTGTATTCAATTGCAGTTACAGAAATTGAGCCGCACAGAATATCAAATGAAGATTAGCGACAATGGTCTTGGGTTTTCGGATTCCATTACGGCTCAGAACTCCAAGTCTTTGGGTCTCAAATTGATCCGCAATCTTGCTCGACAATTGATGGGCGAAATCGAAAAACTACCCGAATCTCCCGGTACCCACTACCGACTGCTCTTCTCTGAAATTAAAGAAGGCGTGACCAGTGTAGATTAAGCGAAGAGTCTTTTTATCTTTAAGCAAATCATTCACTTATGCGCTATTTGTCCGTATTGGTCGGTCTACTCCTATCCGTGACCGTCTCCGCCCAAGATTACTTCACCAAAGCCTACACCCCTTTTGAAAAAGATATCCCTAGTCCAGAACAGTTCCTGGGCTATGGCATCGGGGACTACCACACCCGACATGATCGGATTGTCAGCTATCTAGAGGAACTTGCCAAGGTTTCAGACCGGGCACATTTAGTCGAATATGGTCGCTCCCATGAAGGCCGACGATTGGTCTTCCTGGTTATTGGCCGTCCGGACCGCCTTCAAAAATTGGATGAAATTCAGGAAGCCCAATGGAAGAGAGCACAGCTTAAATCCCAAGATGACAGTTTACCCTTGATCATCAATTTGGCCTATAATGTCCATGGAAATGAACCGTCTAGTTCAGAAGCTGCACTGCTTACCGCCTATACGCTAGTCGCTTCCAACCACAGCAGCATTCAGAAATACCGTGAAAAAGCGCTCATTTTTCTGGACCCAACCATCAACCCGGACGGGCGGGACCGTCACACCCAATGGGCAAATAGTTACCGTGCAACACCGCTGGTCAACGATCCACAAGACGCGGAGCACAACGAAGCCTGGCCGCGAGGAAGAACCAACCACTATTGGTTTGATTTGAATCGCGACTGGCTCTTGGGTATTCACCCCGAAAGTCGTGGTAAACTGAATTGGTACCACCAGTGGTATCCGCATGTGGTGACTGACTTCCACGAAATGGGTACCCAAAGCACCTACTTCTTTGAACCCATGAAGGACATTGGTTCCTTGGATCCAATCATGCCCAAAGAGAATTACGAAGACTTGAATAATCTGTTTGGAGAGTATTTTGCCAGTTCGCTTGACAGCATCGGTTCTTTCTACTTTACACGGGAAGTGTTCGACGGCACCTATCCGGGTTATGGATCCTCTTATCCGGACTTGCAAGGGGGATTGGGTCTTCTTTTCGAGCAGGCAAGTTCTAGAGGGCATGTTCAAAAAACGAAATACGGTGAGATCACCTTCCCTTTCACCATTCGCAACCAATATGTTTCTGGCTTGACCACGGTAAAAGCCGCCGTTGAAAACGATCAGTTGCTGAAGGATTACCAAAAACGCTTTTTTGAATCGGCTTTAAAAGGCTGGTCCAAAACCAAAATCCGCGGATATTACATCAATGATGAGGGAGATCGCAACCGCTTTAAGGCTTTTGCTGACAAGCTCCTACTCCACCGTATTAAATTCTACAAAAGCGGTAATGGCTATGTTGTTCCTACTTCACAGCCTCAATACCGTATGGTGCAAACCTTCTTTGAGACCTACAGCAAATACCGAGACAGTGTCTATTACGATGCTTCCGCCTGGTCTGTGGCGAACTTCTATCATATTCCCTACAAAGCCGAAACTGCCCTTAATCTGCAGGAAGAAATCACCGATCTGTCTCAATTACCTGAAGCACCCGCTCCGGAAAAGGCCAATTACGCCTACTTACTCGATTACCAGGATTACAACGCGAACGCCGCCTTGTATTATCTACAATCTAAGGGGTTGGTTCTAGCCAGTGCTTTCAAAGGCTTTCAATCGGAAACCAACCGAGGGAAACAAAATTTTGCAGCAGGAACGCTGATGCTACCCGTTTCTCGCCAAAAGGCTGACCCCGATAAAATTTACCAGTGGATTCGAGAAGCCTGGGAAAAGTACAAGGTGCCGGTATACTCTTTAAATACTGGATACACACCGAACGGGATTGATTTGGGTAGCCGACACTTTAGAACGCTGGATCAACCCAAAGCCGCACTCCTAATCGGAGAAGGAACAAGCTCTTATGAGGCCGGTGAGGTTTGGCACCTTTTGGACACCCGATTGCACATGCCCATTTCCAAATTGCGTTTAGCCCAGTTCAAACGAATGGACCTTTCGCGCTACAACACGCTGGTGATGATCTCAGGGCGCTATAACCTCGATAAGCGGGATCAGCAAAAGATCAAGGACTGGGTAAGTCGTGGGAATACGCTAATCACTATCGGAACAGCTTCTTCTTGGGCCATCGATAAAAAACTAGTGACCGAGTCCAAGACAAAAGGAAAGAAGGCCGATACCACCAATATAAAACGCCTACCCTATATCGATGCTTCGGAGATTGAAGGCAAAGAAGAAGTTGGGGGTGTTATCCTGCGTGCAGATCTGGACTTGACCCACCCCTTAGGGTTCGGATATTCCACTTCCAGTATCCCTGTTTACAAAAACAATGAGGTTTGGCTGAAACCGAGTAAGAACGCCTACTCCACGGTAGCCAAGTACACGCAAAAACCCCATATTGATGGCTTCTTGACCAAGAAGAATATGGAAGAATTCGTCAAGCCTTCTGCCTCACTGCTGGTATCGCGCTTGGGCGGTGGAAGGGTTGTACTTTTTGCAGACAACCCTAACTTCCGTGGTTCTTGGTATGGTACCAATCGTCTGTTTATGAATGCACTCTTTTTGGGCCAGCACATTCAAGTCCCGTAAATTTGAGCTTATTCCTGTTCCGGCAGGTACTTATCGAACCAGGCAACCGTATGCGCTATTTTGGCGATCAGGTTACTGGGGCGATTGGCAATACCGTGACTGGCATTGGGAATTTCGACCAAAACGGTCTCTTTCTTCCGCAATTTTAAAGCGTGATAGAGTTGCTTGGCTTCGCTCGGTGGGGTTCGTAAGTCATTCATCCCTACCATGACCATGGTCGGGGTTTCGATGTTCCCCACCAAAGAAATAGGAGAAAATTTCCAGTAGTGCTCGACATTCTCCCACGGCTGACCTTTGTAGCGTGAATTGGCGTAACCGTAGTAGTTATCGGCCACCAAGGTCTTGCTGATCCAGTTCATAACGGGTTTAGCCACGACAGCGGCTTCAAAGCGGTTGTTCTTTCCAATCATCCAGGCGGTCATGATTCCTCCAGCACTTCCTCCGGTGACAAAGAGCTGGTCTTCGTGTGCAATCCCCATCTTAATGCAGTGATCTACTCCATCCATGGTATCGTCATAATCCTGCCCTGGGTAGTTGCGGTAAAGGGTATTTCCGAACTCCTCTCCGTAACTGGTGCTTCCGCGAGCATTCGGATAAAACACAACATAGCCAGCGGTAGCATAAAGCTGCATTTCGATGGAGAAGCGGTCTCCGTAATTCAAAATTGGACCTCCGTGGTTTTCGACCATAAAGGGGTACTTTTTCGCCGGATCGTAATTTGGCGGGTAGACCACCCAACCTTGTAAATCGCGTCCATCATAAGACGACTTGTACCAGACCTCTTCTACTTTGCCCAGTGTGCGAAAATCAAGCAGGGCTGCATTGAGGTCCGTAATTTTTCTCACTCCCTTCTTTTTCGGGTTGATTATGGCCAGTTCGGCAGGAAAGGCAGGAGTTGAAAGGGTGTAAGCCAAAGTACCGTTCTTCGATACCGAGTACGTTCCACTGCCATAAGGTCTTCCCAAGGTGGTTCCACCTCGGTTGTCAGCCAGTTTGGTCACCTTACCTGAGGGAGTAATGAACCCGATCTTACCATTTCCTTTATCGTCGTAGTTGAAGTACAATCCGTCGCCTTTGGCACTCCATTGAAGACTACTTACACTGCGATCCAGGGCATCTGAAATGCTGCGTTGGTTACTGCCGTCGCTATTCATCAAGTGAATCTTGCGCACCTGATAGGCCTCGTACTTGTCTTCGTACCCGATATAGGCGATGGTTTTTCCATCAGGCGAAACCACTGGGCTGTAATCCGGCCCGTCTCTTTCCGTCAGGGCTTTGATTTCTTTGGTCAGTACATTGAGGGAGTATACTTCGCTATTGCGAAAACGGTATTCCCAGTCTTCCACGCGGTTGGCCGAAAAATAAAGATGTTGGCCGTCGGGAGCCCAAGAAAGGGATCCTCCATGATTCCAATCCCCGCTGGACACTTGCCGTGGGGCTCCTCCGTTGGAAGGGATCACAAAAATGTGTCGAAAGCCAGGCTTTACATAGCCTAGACCATCTGCCTCGTGTTTGAGGCGGTCGGTAATTCGCGCCGGTGCCGACCATTTCGCTCCTTTTGGCTTTTTGGGCAGCTTAGCAATAACCGGAGCCGACTTGGGTACATTCATGACAAATGCCAATTGACTTCCATTGGGCGACCAGGTAATGGAGCCCGGAGAAAAGGGCAGCTGACTGATTCGGGCGGTTTTGCCGGTATTTACCCAATAGATATAAATTTCGGAGCCCTCGTCTGTAGAACTGCTAAAGGCAATACGATCCCCGGAGGGTGACCATACCGCAGAACTCTCGCTTACTTCTCTGGACGTCAGTTTTTGGTGTTGACTTCCATCGGTTTTGATCAGCCATAAATTCCCCTTGGACCGGTCCTTCATCACGTCAAAACCCATTCGTCGGTAAACGACCCATTCCCCACTTGGAGAAATTTGTGGTTGAGAGACATATTGTAAATCAAAAATGTCCATGTAAGTGAAGGCAGGCTTCTGGGCATAAAGAGCTACACCGCTAAAAAGCGCAAGAAGAGATAGAAGTAAATATCGCACAATACTGATTTTTAGAGAATCTCAAAGGTAAGGTAAAACCAAACGCTTCAAAACCAGTGGTTGCGAGCTACTGAGGGGGAGAAACGACAAAAGACCAAGAGTCTTTCTTGATCCAATACCGCGAGGAGGCACCAGCCTCCGATGAATAGGGTCCATGGAACAAGACCAGGGGGTCCTGCTCCTCTAACTTAGGTTTCTTCTTATTTCTGGCGAGCTAAAGCTTTCGACAGACGTACAGAGAAAAACAAAGAAGCAAATACAAAAAGTGAACTTCCAGCTAGAGCGATTTGTGATAGAGTAAAAAGATCCATAATAATTGTTTTAAAGGTTTTGGACAGATTTGGGTTTGGGTTTTATTAAGCCAATTTTGACTTGTTCTTTTTCGTCTTGAAAGACAAAGCTTTCTTGAT
>CAZLGZ010000155.1:0-6301 GCA_964558965.1 uncultured Flavobacteriaceae bacterium | reverse complement strand
CCACTGCCTTGTCCTGGGCTTCGTAGTTGGTCTTGGCCTGGAGGTACTGAATCTCAGAACCAATGTTTTGGTCCCAAAGCCTCTTTTGACGCTCGAAAGTCGTTTTGGCCAATTCGGCCTGGGCTTCCATCTGCGCCAGGCTGCTCGATAGTCCGCCATCGTCAATACGGCCCAATAGTTGTCCTTTTCGGACACGCTGACCTTCTTTGACATAAACAGAAACCAAGGTTCCGGCCACTTCCGCATAAACCAATACATTCTGCTTGGTCATCACCCCACCCTGCAAGTCCAGGTAGTGGTCAAATCGCTCTGGTTGTACATTTAAACTGGTGACCAAAGGAAGATTACCTCCTTCATCTAAGGCTGCAATAGCGGAATCCAACCGAGAGAGTTGAGCCTCTAGGGCCTGCTTCTTTGACGAAATCTCGCTCCTTTTGGTGCGAATGGTTTTAAGGTCTTTCCCGGCAATTATCTTTTCTACACCTTGCTCTCCGCAGGACAGCAATCCGAGAAGTAAAAAGAGTGAAATGAATTTTTTCATGATATGGTTTTCTGATTGTGTTTAATTGTTCAAGATGTTCTGTAGTTCTGTTTTGCTATTGATTACCCGCACCATGTTTTGCAGGTACTCTTGTTGTGCAGAGTAGAGCTGAGTTTGCGCTTGGCGCAGCTCAAAACTAGTGGCAACTCCTTCGCTGTACTTCACCTGATTTTGCCCTTCTATACGCTCTGCCAGTTCCAAGTTTTTCTTGGAAGTGTTGTACTCTTCGATCGCCAAAATGTAATTGCTCTTTGCTGTCTCGTGTTGCAACCAAATGAGTTGTTCGGTTTCTTTCTTCTGGGTCTTGGCCTTCTCGTAGGCAATTTTGGCCCGTTGGGTACTGGCGCTGCGACCTAGTGAACTGAAGATGGGAACACGTAAATCGATTCCCAATACGGAAGAAGCAAACCAATCTTGCTCTCGCTGCAAAAAGTTGAATTGCTCGCCAAAGCCTGAAAACCCATAGTTAACAAAGGCATTCAAAGTCGGCAAAGCCCGGCTTTTCGCCAGCTTCAACTCCAGACGACGTTGATCGTTAAGGTTTTCGACTATTTGATAATCGATATTGTTTTCCAGGACCAGATCCGATTCCAAAAGGTTGTAGTTGATCTGGCTTTGGGTCAGTTCGTTCAGCTTATCCGTAAGAACCAATTCAGAACCGACTTCTCTACCCAACAGTACGTTGAGCATTTGCAGGGTGATCTTTTCCAGACGCTCTGCGTTCTTCAGTTGATTCTCTACCGAAGTAAAGGTGATTTGCAACTGGTCAACACTTTCCTGGTCCCCGAGGCCATTTTCAAAGATGCGCTTGGTCTCGTAGAGGTTCTTTTCTAAAGTCGCCAGATTCTTTCTGAAAATGAGCACACTTTCTTGCGCCAAAAGCACATTCCCGTAGGCTTCTACCACCGATTGAAGGACTTCCTGATCTGTTTTTTTCTTGTTGTTTTCTGAGTAACGAAGAAAGGTCTGGGTCGCCTGAACACCAACGATATAAGATCCATCAAAAATCTGTTGAGTCAGGGTCGCAAAGGCCGTAACCGATTGGGGCTGCCCAAAGACAACCTCAGCAAAAGTTCCGGGTTCACCCCCAAAAAATTCGGCGGGAATCTGATTGACAGGCTGCTTTAGCTGGTTCTGGTAGCTTACCGCGGCGCTGATCTGTGGCAGTCCGGATGCAATGACCTCCCATTTCTGCTTTTGGGCGTCGAGCAAATCCCGGTCGGCATTGAGAATACTGTAATTGTACTTCAATGCATAGTCAATAGCCTCTTGCAGGCTAAAAGATGTAGGCTCTTCTTGAGCATGAGCCTGAAAAAACCCAAGTACGAGGACGAGGGTAACCAAAATGGATCGCATTTATTCTTGGTTAGAGTTAATGATTGAGTTTAATTTTTGTCGACCCTCAGGAGTTACAATACCGCGTAAGTGGTACTCGAGGAAGTTATCCATCAATACGGCTTGGGAGAATTCTCCTGTAGAGAAATATTCAGAATCTTTGATGTTGTTGACCCCGGCAAAATAGATGCGAGCGACAAACTCTGCATCCAAATTGGGGCGATAGAGACCCATCTCGACCCCGCGCTGTACGTTCTTCAACACACATCCGTGCATCTTGTCAAACTGCATGGTCTTCAGGCAGCGGTGGACCTTGGGGTAGTACTTTTGTAATTGAAATTGAGGGGAAGCTTTTTCATCATTCAGATGTCCCATGACGAGCTTTTTGATTTCGTACAGCTCTTCAATAGGATTCTTTTCTTGGGCAACAATCTCGTCAATCCCATCGGTAATCACATTGAATAAGTGCATGGTACTTTCTTCAACCAACTTGGTCTTGTTACAGAAGTGACTGTAGATCGTTTTTTTCGAAATGGACATTCTTTTGGCCAAATCGTCCATGGTCACGCTTTTGAACCCCAGGTTCAAAAACATTTCCGTCGCTCTATTTAAAATTTCTTCTTTCACGGGGTACTAAAATCAATGCAAAACTAGACTGGAAACTTTTAATACCAAAAAAGTTTCCTCGGTTTTACAAAGATTTAACATCCCCTTAAATTTGCCGTATTTTTGCAGCAAAACGCCTTCATGCCCAGCCTTGATACTTATCGCCAACTCCTAGAAGATCACATCGAATCCTATATCCAACCGGGGGAACCCAAAGGCTTGTACGATCCGATGAACTACATCATGAAGCAAGGCGGCAAGCGTATGCGGCCGGCCTTGACCCTTATGGGGGCAGAACTTTTTGGAACGGATTGCCGTAAGGCCCTCGACGCCGCTTTGGCGGTAGAGGTATTCCATAACTTTTCTCTGGTTCACGACGACATCATGGATGAGGCTCCCTTGAGAAGAGGTAAGCCGACGGTCCACCACAAATGGGATGTGAATACTGGTATTCTGTCAGGAGACGCTCTTTTGATCAAGGCCTACCAACTCTTTGAAAAGTACGAGCCTGCGACCATGAGCGCTTTGGTAAGCCTGTTCAGCAAAACCGCACTGGAAGTTTGTGAAGGTCAGCAATACGATGTTGAGTTCGAAGACCGCAAAGTGGTTGCTCTGGAAGAATACCTCAAAATGATCGAGTACAAAACGGCCGTTCTCCTCGGGGCCGCGTTACAAATGGGCGCCATTGTGGCCGGTCAAAACCAAGACAACCAAAACGCCCTTTATCGGTATGGTGTCCTGCTTGGAACCGCCTTCCAGATCAAGGATGATTACCTGGATGCATTCGGAAATCCAGAGACCTTCGGTAAACAAGTCGGAGGCGATATTCTGGAAAACAAAAAGACCTTCCTCTACATCAAAGCACAAGAACTGGGGTCAGCTGAAGACAAAGCCGCCTTGGATCGTTGGTATGAAACCACGGAAGCTTCCGATGAAAAAGTAGAACAAGTCAAAGTGCTCTTTCAAAATACAGGAGCTGTAATCGCCACAAGAGAGGCGATCGCGGATTATACACAACGCGCCTTTGATCAACTCGACACTATTCAAACAGAGGCCGCCCGCTTAGAAGAGCTAAGAGGATTTGGAGAATACCTGATGAACCGTACGGTATAAATTCCGCCTTAAGGCACCTAAAAAGAGCCAGGCATTGGAGGAAGACATGACCTGAATTTCTTCCCAAAAATTCGTTCGCTCATCCAAGAATTTAAAAATCAGCTGAGGAGCCCGTCGCTCAAAAAGGCGCCCAAAGATACCTGCGCCCAGTTCGTTTCTTCTCCAGAGGATATCCAAGAGCAAAAGATCGTAAAACCAGAACCGATCCAAGCGGGCAAATTGATGTAAGGGCTTACCCGTTTTCAAGAAAGCCGCTAGGGATCGAGCTTTGCGCTCGCTTTTCTTGAAAGTATAGCCCGTGCTGGCTTTGGCCCATCCTCCTGCCATACCAATAGGTATAATTCTTTTGGTTGTCTTCTCCCAGAGCGGATAACAGGTCATGGGGATATTTCCACTTTCTTTTTCAACCACTTGGTATTTTTTTACTTTCAGCTTGTCCCGGAGGTATTCCTCTATTCCTGCTTCATACTCTTCTTTCTTCAGAGGCTCGGCAGAAAATAAGGTGTATTCCAACAGGGCTTCCCGTTCACTTAAAGGTAAAACATACATAAATCGGGTATTCCCCTTTTGCGGAATTTGAAAGTCCATAAAGGTGGCCTGATCCGGCTCAAATAGATCATCTTCGACTTTCACAAACCAGCCCAAAAAATGCTGTTGTAAAACCGGATACCGCTTTTGATCCAGTAAGGTGCGGTAATCAAAACGACTGTCAAATACCTGCTTCGCTCTGAACTCTTGACCGGCACATTTCAAGACAACTTCTTCTTGATTTTCTTGCAGATCCTGCACTTCCTCTTGTATACGTTCCAGATTAGGGGCCTCGGCCATCCTTAAGGCCATTCCTTGGTAAAAACCCTTGGAACGAACCATTTTATAGGTGTAGGGTGCGATGGGGGTTTGGATTCGCTGTTTCAACGAACCAATCTCAATCTGGCTCCATGTTTTATCGAGGAATTCATCCTGCGCACCAGGGCCCGGCTCCCAAAAACACCAGGTCCTGTCATTGGTATCCTTGCGGTCCTTTTCGAGTACCAGAATACGCTTATCCGCAAAATAAGGGTCATCCAAGAGTGTACGAAGGACCAACAAGCCTGCTGCCCCAGCTCCCACGAAAGCGTAATCGTAGATCATCCCTTAAAGGTAGCCATTTCCGGTGGGCTTTTCTTTTTTTAGACGTCCCTAAAAAAAAGATTACATTTGCGTAAAACTACAGTGATTTGACCCGGTCTGAAGAAAATTACCTCAAGACAATCTACCACCTGGGAGGAGACGAAAAAGTTCCGGTATCCACCAACGCCATTGCGGCTCAAATGGAAACCAAGCCCTCCTCGGTGACCGATATGGCAAAAAAGCTAGCCGAGAAGAACCTGGTGGACTACCAAAAATACCAAGGGGTGGTCTTGACCGGTTTAGGCAAACAGACCGCATTGCAAATTATCCGAAAGCACCGTCTCTGGGAAGTCTTCCTGTTTGAAAAATTGGACTTCCAATGGGATGAAGTGCACGAAGTAGCCGAACAACTCGAACACATCAAAAGCGAGCAGCTGATCGATCGCCTCGACGCCCTGCTGAATTACCCCAAATTTGACCCCCACGGGGATCCTATCCCGGGTAAGGACGGTCTTCTGGCTGTGCAGAAGAAAACCCTTCTCAGCGAACTGGAAGAGGGTCAAAATGGCCTTTTTGTTGGGGTAAAGGACACCTCGACTAGTTTTTTACAGTACCTCGATAAAAATCAGATCGCTTTGGGTCAGTCCATCCGACTGATCGAAAGAGAAAGTTTTGATCAGTCTCTGCAAATTGAAATTCAGGGACGTTCGCTCAGGCTTTCTCATCAAATCGCCACCAACCTCTATATCAAAACCGATTAATTCCATCCCACACCATGGAGCAAGTCATCTCTTATCTCGAAAGCATTAATCCCATAACTGCAGCCCTGTATGCCACCCTTTTTACCTGGGGGCTAACCGCAGCGGGCGCTGGATTAGTCTTCCTTTTTAAAACCATGAACAGGGCCGTTCTTGACGGCATGCTGGGCTTTACAGGAGGGGTGATGGTCGCCGCTAGTTTTTGGAGCTTACTCGCTCCAGGAATCGAAATGAGCCCTGGTGAGGGTTTCGTCAAAGTCATTCCAGCAGCTGTAGGATTCCTGCTGGGCGCTGCTTTCATATTTGGCCTGGACAAAGTCCTGCCCCACCTCCATATCAATTTTAAGGAAAGTGAAAAAGAAGGGATCAAAACCCCCTGGCACAGAACCACCTTATTGATCTTGGCCATTACTCTGCACAATATTCCTGAAGGACTGGCGGTCGGTGTACTCTTTGGCGGAGTGGCCTCCGGCTTCGAGGGTGCTACCATTGGCGGAGCAGTCGCCTTGGCCTTGGGGATTGGTTTACAAAACTTCCCGGAAGGCTTTGCTGTAGCTATGCCGATCCGACGAATGGGACTGAGCCGCACCAAGAGCTGGATGTATGGACAAGCCTCTGCTATTGTGGAGCCGATTGCCGGAGTAGTCGGTGCCTGGGCCGTATTGACCTTTGAACCGATCTTACCCTACGCCCTGTCCTTTGCCGCGGGCGCGATGATCTTTGTGGTCGTAGAAGAAGTTATTCCCGAAACACAGCGCGACAAATACACCGATATCGCAACCATGGGCTTTATCGCCGGCTTCATTATCATGATGATGTTGGACGTGGGTCTGGGTTA
>CAZLGZ010000154.1:0-6395 GCA_964558965.1 uncultured Flavobacteriaceae bacterium | reverse complement strand
TACCTATATGGGAAAAGGCGTGCGTCAAGCAGTCGATAATGTAAACCACATTTTGGCCGAGGAGTTGGTTGGAATGTCTGTTTTTGAGCAAAACCTGATCGACAAGACCATGATCGAGCTCGATGGAACTCCGAACAAATCGAAGTTGGGTGCTAATGCAATTTTAGGAGTTTCTTTGGCTGTTGCCAAGGCAGCGGCGGAAGAGCTAGGTTTGCCACTATTCCGTTATGTAGGCGGTGTGAGCGCAAATACCCTGCCCGTACCGATGATGAATATCGTCAATGGTGGGTCGCACTCCGATGCACCGATCGCTTTCCAGGAATTCATGGTGATGCCGGTCAAAGCCGAAAGCTTTAGCCACGCCATGCAAATGGGAACGGAGATCTTTCACCACCTTAAAAAGGTATTGAAAGGTCGAAACTTGAGTACTGCTGTAGGAGACGAGGGAGGTTTTGCTCCTGAGTTCAACGGAACAGAAGATGCATTAGATACCATCGCTAAAGCGGTAGAAAACGCTGGCTACAAACTAGGAGACAATGTGATGTTGGCTTTGGATTGTGCTTCTGCAGAATTCTACGTCGACGGAAAATACGATTACAGCAAGTTCGAAGGAGAAGGTGGAGCTGTTCGTACTTCAGAAGAGCAAGCCCAATACCTAGCCGACTTGTGTGATCAATATCCGATCATCTCTATTGAAGATGGGATGGATGAGAACGACTGGGATGGTTGGAAGATGTTGACTGATAAAGTCGGTGATCGCGTACAGTTGGTGGGTGACGATTTGTTTGTGACCAATGTTGAGCGTCTCTCTAAAGGGATCGCTACGGATACCGCCAACTCAATTTTGATCAAAGTGAACCAAATCGGTACCCTAACCGAGACCATTGCAGCTGTCAATATGGCCAAAAATGCGGGCTATACCTCCGTGATGTCACACCGATCAGGAGAAACGGAAGACAATACAATTGCTGATTTAGCCGTTGCATTAAATACCGGACAAATTAAGACAGGTTCTGCTTCTCGAAGCGACCGAATGGCCAAGTACAACCAATTACTGCGCATTGAGGAGATGCTTGGTGAAACGGCCTATTACCCGCAAGGCAATGCCTTCAAGGTAAAACGATAAGTTCTTCCACAGCCTCATCTCAAGCAGATGAGGCTTTTTTTTTGCCCCATTATTTTTCGTACTTTAATAGAACGTCTGAATTTAAACCTCCTGAATTACTGATGAATAATTTTCTTTTTGTCTCTGCCGAGAATGACGCGATAGCGAATTGCAAAGCTGGTGGTATGGCTGACGTTGTCCGCGATGTGCCGCGTCATATTGCTGAGAACGATGATACCGTCCATGTGGTCGTACCTTCTTACGGACGATTGCACCACGAAGGGCAGATGATCAGTTTACTACAGTTCCCTTTGCGCGGAACGGAATACTTTGCAGAACTGTACAAGGTCAGAGGAAAGAAAGAGATCAAAGGTATTCACCACTACGTGATTCACCATCCGGAAATTCAGGCCGGGGATATTGCTCATATTTACCACAACGATCCCAAAGAACCTTTTTTCAATGACTCCATCAAGTACTTCATTTTTTGTACAGCGGTGGCTCAAGCGATTAAGAATGGGGCCTTTGGGGATTTAGATATCATTCACCTGCACGATTGGCACACCAGCCTGCTTTTGTTCTTAAGGGAGTACCATCCGGAGTTCAAAGCGCTGCAGGATATCCGAACGGTATACAGTATTCACAACCTGGCGATTCAGGGCATTCGTCCTTTTCAGGATAACTACGCTTCTGTGCGGAATTGGTTCCCCAATATTGCTTTTCAGGAAGAGGCACTGCGGGACAAACGCTATCCGGATTGTATCAATTTGATGGCCGTGGGAATTCGATTTGCGGATTCTGTTCACACCGTTTCTCCTTCGTACAAAGAAGATGTGATGAAGCCGAGTTCTCCGCCGGAATTTATTGGGGGAGAAAGCTTGGAAGAAGACCTCCAAAAAGCCGACAAGGAAGGCCGATTGGTTGGGATTCTCAACGGCTGTAACTACACCAATATCAACGTTGCCGAAAAAGGAAAGCTCCTAAAGAATATCCTCAAGGCGATCTTCCCTTGGTTGCAAGAGGAATCAAAAAAATACAAGGCAGACTTTTTAGCTCATACCGGCGAGAAGGTATTCTCCTGGATGGAGAATCCACCTAAGTTCGTCGTGTCCAGTGTGGCGCGTTTGACAGAACAAAAGTTTTATTTCTTCAAGCGAAGTCCGGAAGCCTTTCATCACCTATTGACCAGTCTGCAGCGCGTCAATGGAATTTTCGTTTTGCTGGGCACTGGGGCACCCGAATACGAAGAGCTGTTTCGAGAGATCAGTTACGAACGGGAGAACTTCCTTTTTATCAATGGTCAGTCTGAAGAGGTGATCGATTCGATTTACCTCGAAAGTGACCTCTACTTTATGCCTAGCCTGTTTGAACCTTGCGGTATTAGCCAGATGTTGGCTATGCGTAACGGGCACCCTTGCCTTGTTCATCATACCGGAGGCCTTAAGGATACCGTCCACCACATGAAAACAGGCTTTAGTTTTGACGGTCCAAATTACGACGCTAAAATTTCCAATATGCTGGAGGCTTTTGACGATGTGATCAATCTTTTTGTAGAAGACCGCAAGACCTTTAGAGCGATTGCTCGCCGGGCTGGAAAGGAACGATTTACCTGGAAAGATTCGGTGAATAAATACTACACACAGCTCTATGACCTTCCCCTGACACTTCCTATTGTTAAGGATGTCACAAAAGAAGTGTCTAAGGTCTCTTAGACCCTTTGAAGCCGGCTTTTGATTTGTTAAATTTGCAAAACCCTAAAAGATAATTATATCCTATGGCTGATTCAGCATTTCTTGAGCTCAACGGCGAGCGTTATGAGTTTCCTCTAGTAACCGGTACAGAAAATGAAGTCGGAATTGACATCAAAGCACTTCGTGCATTGACTGGTGCAGTGACGATTGATCCGGGTTACAAAAACACAGGTTCTTGCGAAAGTGCCATCACGTACTTGGATGGTGAGCAGGGGATTCTGCGATACCGAGGTTATTCAATCGAGGATTTAGCTGAAAAAGCGGACTTTTTGGAGGTGGCCTACCTTTTGATTTTTGGCGAATTGCCGAATGAAGAAGAGTTGGCAAAATTCCACCAAGACATCAAGGACGAATCCCATGTGGACGAGGAGATGAAGAAAATCTTAGACGGATTTCCGAAGTCGGCCCACCCGATGGGAGTCCTGTCTTCATTGACCAGTGCGTTGGTAGCGTTCAATCCTACTTCTGTAGATGTAAGTTCTGAATCCGCGATGTACAATTCAATTGTACGCATCATGGCCAAGTTCCCGGTTTTGGTCGCTTGGACCTTGAGAAAGAAAAGTGGATCTCCACTGGATTACGGTGATGACAGCCTGGGTTACGTGGAGAACATCCACAAGATGATGTTTAAGCGTCCAAACCAAGAGTACAAAAAGAACCCGGTTGTTATCGACGCCTTGGATAAACTCCTCATTCTACACGCGGACCACGAGCAAAATTGTTCGACGTCTACAGTGCGTATCGTAGGTTCCAGCCATGCTGGATTATTCGCTTCTCTTTCTGCAGGTATCTCTGCGCTTTGGGGTCCATTACACGGTGGAGCGAACCAAGCGGTATTGGAAATGTTGGAAGCCATTCAAGAAGACGGTGGTGATACGAAGAAGTATATGGCTAAAGCCAAGGACAAGGAAGATCCTTTCCGTTTGATGGGCTTTGGACACCGCGTATACAAAAACTTCGACCCTCGAGCTCGTATTATTAAGAAGGCGGCCGATGAGGTGTTGGGAGACTTGGGTATTGACGATCCGATTTTGGATATCGCCAAAGGATTGGAGCAAGAAGCTTTGGAAGACGACTACTTCGTTAAAAGAAAGCTGTATCCGAATGTGGATTTCTACAGCGGTATTATTTACCGTGCCCTCGGAATTCCAACCGATATGTTCACTGTGATGTTCGCTTTAGGACGTTTGCCAGGATGGATTGCTCAATGGCGCGAAATGCGTTTGAAAGGAGAGCCGATTGGACGTCCTCGTCAAATCTACACAGGCGAAAATCACCGCGAGTTTAAGGGACTTCAGAGCCGATAAAAGCAGTTGTTATTCATTATTTAAGGAAGTCAGCAACTGACTTTCCTTATAGACGACTTGGATCAATTTGAGGTGATAGTAAACCTCTGAAAGTTCGGAGCGGTTGTCTTGGACGCTTGTTTTACTTTGACTTAGGAGGTGGTTGAGGTAGCGCCACGCTTCTCCAGAATCCATTTGTTCCAGTTGCTTGCTGACCCGCGTGGTTTGTCTTAATAGGACGAGGTCAAATTCGTCCAGGGACTTTCTACTCCCCTGTTTTTTTGCCAGTACCTTATTCCGGGTTTTTTCAAGTTGAAAAGCGATGCTGCTTTGGGGTAGATCACGAGAAAGTTGGGCAAACTCCAGTCGTTCTGTCTCGGTAGACATCTCCTTCTTTTCACTACTGAGCAAAGAGATGAAGAGACCAGCGATGATCAGGAGACCCAGGGTAAAAAGCCCAAAAGAAATTCTCAGAAACTTTTGCATTATTCCGCGTATTTTCGCGCTAGCGTAGCGAATGTAAAGAATAAATGTACACTAAAACACAAGAAGTAGATTCTCCTATTAAACCCCGAGTCCAAGACGAAACGGGACGTTTAAAAGCAGTGGTTTTAGGGACTGCAGTCTCTGTAGGTCCTCCTCCAAGTATGGACGAGGTATACGACCCCAGTTCAAGGGCTCACTTGCTGGCTGGAACCTACCCAAAAGAAGAAGACATGGTGGCCGAAATGGAAGGGTTTCAAAGCCTTCTGCAGTCCTATGATGTTCAAGTGTACCGCCCAACTGTTTTGGAGAATTGCAATCAGATCTTTGCACGTGATATTGGTTTTGTGGTTGAAGACACCTTTTTCCGGTCCAATATTCTTCCGTTGAGAGAGGAGGAGTTCGAAGCTATCGAGAATCTAGTGGCTCATATTCCGGAGAAGCAATTTCAGGTTTGCCCCGAAGAAGTTCATGTAGAAGGAGGTGATGTAATGCCGTGGGGAGATCATCTTTTTATCGGCGCTTACACCCAGAAGGATTATCCTCAACAAATCACTGCACGAACCAATCAAGCAGCGATAGATTTTTTGACCGAGTACTTTCCGCAAAAAGAGGTCAAGGCTTTTGAACTCGTAAAGTCCGCTACTGTAGCAAACCAGAATGCCTTGCATTTGGATTGCTGTTTTCAACCTGTCGGAAAGAACAAGGCTATTATTTGCCCAGACGGGTTTATGCAGCAGGAAGATGTAGAATGGATTCGATCTTTTTTTGGTGCAGAAAATATCTTTGAGGTCACCGCTGATGAAATGGCGGGTATGCACTGCAATGTGTTTAGCATCAGTCCGGAAGTGGTGGTGTCAGAAAAGCATTTTACCCGACTCAACACCTGGCTCCGCGAGCAAGGACTTACCGTTGAAGAAATCCAGTACGCCGAAATTAGTAAACAAGGGGGGCTGTTGCGTTGTAGCACCTTGCCCTTGATTCGTCAGTACTAAATCGAATAACCTTTCCTGAGGAGAAGAAATTATGGAAACAAATCAAGCCCAAGATTCCCAACAAATCACCAATCAGGTCGTCATGATTCGGCCCTGGAGCTTTCGGATGAATGAAGAAACCGCGGTCAACAATTACTTTCAGAAGGAAGGAGAGTTGATGACGGCTGAAACGGTGATCGCCAAAGCCCAGAGCGAATTTGACGGTTTTGTAAAGGTTTTACAGAGCAAAGGCATTGAGGTGCTCGTGGTGGAAGAAGGGCCGGAGATGGATACCCCTGATGCTCTTTTTCCAAACAATTGGATTTCTTTTCACGCAGACGGAACCGTAGGGCTTTACCCGATGTACGCCGAAAACAGAAGAAGAGAAAGACGAGAAGATGTGCTGGAAAAGCTAGAAGCTTTGGGGTATCAAATTGATTCTATTCAAGATTATACTCCTGCGGAAGAGGAAGGCGTCTTTTTAGAAGGTACAGGAAGTCTACTACTCGACCGCCAGAACAAATTGGCCTATTGCGCTTTGTCTGAACGAGCGCACGAAGAATTACTCGATGAGTTTTGCGAAGACTTTGGCTATATGCCGGTCGGCTTTGTGGCGAATCAGACGGTGGATGGGAAGCGTTTGCCCATTTACCACACCAATGTAATGATGTGTCTCGGGCAGGACTTTGCGGTCATTTGTTTGGAATCGATTGACGATAAAAAAGAACGGAAGTTTGTCAAGCAGCAACTCACCGAAAGCGGCATGTACGACGGTGTTGTCTTCCACCGGGTCATT
>CAZLGZ010000153.1:0-6410 GCA_964558965.1 uncultured Flavobacteriaceae bacterium | reverse complement strand
ATCAAGGTCACCTCTGGTCCGGTTCTGGACAAGCCTGGCGACCTCGCTGGTCTTTTGACCAATTTGGATGAAAGGGACGTGCTCTTTATTGACGAAATCCACCGCTTGAGTCCTGTGGTTGAAGAATACCTCTATTCGGCCATGGAGGATTACCGCATCGACATTATGCTCGAGACCGGACCGAATGCCCGCTCTGTTCAAATTAGCCTGGCCCCTTTTACGTTGATTGGTGCCACCACCCGCTCAGGACTGCTCACGGCGCCTATGCGGGCACGATTTGGAATCCAAAGCCGCTTACAGTACTACGATACAGAACTCTTATCCACCATCGTTCAGCGAAGTGCGGATATTCTGGGAGTGCCTATCACCAATGAGGCGGCTATCGAAATTGCCGGACGCAGCCGGGGTACGCCTCGTATCTCCAATGCCTTGTTGAGAAGGGTTCGGGATTTTGCGCAGATTAAGGGGAATGGTTCCATCGATCTCGATATTTCTCGCATCGCGCTAAAGGCCCTCAATGTAGACGCCCATGGCTTGGATGAGATGGACAATAAAATCCTTTCGACCATTATTGAAAAATTCAAAGGAGGTCCGGTGGGGATAACCACATTAGCAACAGCCGTATCAGAAAGTGCAGAGACCCTGGAGGAGGTGTATGAGCCCTTTTTGATCCAGCAGGGCTTTTTGGTGCGAACCCCTCGAGGAAGAGAGGCCACCCAAAGGGCGTATGAGCACCTGGGGATTAGTTCTCCGGGAGATCAAAAGAACCTCTTTACGGAATCCTAGTTTCTATGATCCAACAAAGCCTAAGAGAAAAACACACCGAAATGATCAAGACCGAAGCCCAGCGCCTCGGTTTTTTGTCTTGTGGTGTTTCTAAGGCTGATTTTTTGGAAGAAGAAGCGCCTCGATTGGAGCAGTGGCTCAAGCAGGGAATGCATGGGCAAATGCAGTATATGGAAAACCACTTTGACAAGCGCCTCGATCCTCGCTTGTTGGTGCCTGGTGCCCAATCGGTAATCTCTTTACTGCTGAATTATTACCCGGAAGAACAGCAGAATGAGGAGTCTTATAAAATTTCCAAATACGCCTACGGGGAAGACTACCATTATGTCATCCGAGATAAGCTTAAGGAACTCCTGGCTTTTATTCGTGAACAGATCGGCGAGGTGGACGGAAGAGGATTTGTAGATTCTGCACCGGTTTTGGACAAAGCCTGGGCGGCCAAAAGCGGACTGGGTTGGATAGGGAAGCACAGTAACCTCTTGTCTCAAAAAGTGGGCTCCTTTTATTTTATCGCGGAACTCATAGTGGACCTGCCCCTGGTCTACGATACCCCCGTTACCGATCACTGCGGCAGTTGCACCGCCTGTATAGATGCCTGCCCGACGCAGGCGATCATTGCCCCTTATCAGGTCGATGGGAGCAAGTGTATTTCTTACTTTACCATTGAACTCAAGGAGGAGCTGCCTTCGACCATGAGCGGTCAATTCGATGACTGGATGTTTGGCTGTGATATATGTCAGGATGTTTGTCCTTGGAATCGGTTTTCGAGCCCGCATGCAGAGCCTCGGTTTAATCCGCATCCTGAACTTTTGTCTATGACCAAGAGGGATTGGGAGGAAATTACAGAAGAAGTATTCCGCAAGGTCTTCAAAAAGTCCGCCGTAAAACGGACGAAGTTCTCGGGGCTCAACCGAAACATTAAGTTTTTGGAATAGGGGGATAAGCCGTCCCTTCCTCGTTAGATTTTGGTGAGCTCATTGGTTTTTCCTTGGCGAAAAATGCTATCTTGATAGGCAATTGTCTTTTTAGAGAAAGACACTTGACAAACTAACTATATGGCAAAATTGGTTAAACCCAGATTGAACTTTTGGCAAATCTGGAATATGAACGTTGGATTCTTCGGAATCCAATTTAGTTTTGGTCTGCAACAGACTGCGGTAAGTCCTATTTTTTCTTTCCTTGGAGCGCATCACGACGAATTGCCCCTATTGAATCTGGCAGGCCCGGTCACAGGTTTATTGATTCAACCCATCATTGGTGCGATTTCGGATAAGACCTGGTCCCCGAAATGGGGAGGTCGAAGAAAGCCTTTCTTCTTGATTGGAGCGATTTTGGCCAGTTTGTGTTTATTCGCCTTTCCATTCAGCCCTGAATTGTGGTTTGCTGTAGGATTACTCTGGATTTTGGATGCAGGTAACAATACGGCCATGGAGCCTTATCGGGCCTTTGTTGGGGATAAATTGCCGGACGATCAACTGACTTATGGCTACCAAATGCAGAGTCTTTTTGTAGGGGCGGGGATTACCCTGGCCAACCTTTCGCTATTTGCTTTTCAGCACTGGTTCAGCACCCCTGTAGAAGGAGGTGGTTTGTTTAGTGGAGCCGAAGAGACTGTTTCGGCCATTCCGACCTGGGTGTATTATTCCTTCTTCTTGGGAGCCTTGGCGTCTATAGGAACGGTCTTGTGGTCGGTCTGGAAAACGCCGGAAATTCCACCGTCGGAGGAAGAGTTAAAAGAGATTCAGGAGCACAATGCCGATACGCCTTCGCCCATGGTACAGATCCTCAGTGTACTATTGGTGATTTTCTCTGTGCCTTTACTATTAGGATATGTGACCACTGAATTTTACCAGCCTTTAAAAGAGAATGTCAATCTTTTGGTTATTGTCATTTTGGTCTACGCCTTTGTCTGGTTATTTGTTTTGTACAAGTTGATTAAGAACAACAAATCGAATAAGACCCTACAGCGATTGGGCGCCACATTGGACCCCTTGCTGGAAGCGGCAGAGGCGATTGGTGTCATGCCCGGTTTTTTATGGAAGCTGGCTGCGGTCTATTTGTTCCAGTGGTATGCTCTCTTTATTTATTGGCAGTTTTTGCCACCCATGTTAAGAACCAGTTTATACGGGATTTCGAATGAGGATAACGATCGGTTCAATGGGATTATGGAATCATTTAAAGCAGGCAACGAGATCAGTTCAGTAGATCAATCGTTTGCCGAGAATATCCAAGCCTTGGCTGAACAGGCTTTAGGACATGCCGGTTTGATGAACGGTACCTACAATTTTGTGACCATGCTGGTCGCCTTGGCGTTGGTGCCTTTGGCGTCCAAAATTGGCTCCAAATTGGTTTATGTGGTCTGTCTTTTCCTTTCGGCCATTGCCATGCTCAGTATGCCTTTTATCACCGATAAGTGGCTGCTACTAGTACCCATGGTTTTGTTAGGCGTCGGATGGGCCGCGATGATGGGTATTCCATACGCCATGGTCTCCAAAGTTATTCCAGAAGAACGTCGAGGGGTCTATATGGGCATTGTCAATATGATGATTGTTATTCCTATGCTCATCCAGACGGTAAGCTTTGGTCCGATTATCAAAAACTATTTAGATAACGATGCCACCAACGCTATTTTGTTTGCGGGGGTGTTCTTTAGTATTGCTGCGATCTTGGCCTTGCGCTTGAATTTGCCCAAGGAGCAACAGACGACCCAGTGATCTTTGAATGAGGAGAACAAACCCCAGCATCTAAATCTTTTGAGGTAACCCATTTTGCTCCCTGCCTTTTTTTTGAAAAAGGGGTTTCGGGGATCAGGGGGATTACCCTTACCTTTACCCCCAATCTAGCAGGTCATGAGCAAAGAAAAACAGCGCCGTGAAGCCCTGGTTTATCACGCAAAACCGCAGCCAGGAAAAATCAAGATCGTTCCGACCAAACCCTATGAGACTCAAAGAGATCTGGCTTTGGCCTATTCCCCTGGAGTCGCAGAGCCTTGTTTGGAAATCGAAAAGAACCCGGAAGAGGTCTATCGCTACACCGCCAAAGGAAATACGGTGGCTGTAATTTCGAATGGTACGGCAGTGTTGGGCCTAGGGAATATTGGCCCCGAAGCGTCCAAACCCGTTATGGAAGGGAAATGCTTGCTGTTTAAAATCTTTGCTGATATCGATGGGATTGATGTGGAACTCGATACCACGGATGTCGAAAAATTCATAGAGACGGTTAAGATCATTGCGCCCACCTTTGGGGGAATTAACCTGGAAGACATTAAAGCCCCAGAGGCCTTTGAAATCGAAAGGCGACTCAAGGAGGAGCTCGATATCCCTGTCATGCATGATGACCAGCACGGTACGGCCATTATTTCGGCTGCGGCCTTGCTCAATGCCCTCGAACTAGCCGAAAAGAAAATCGAGGAGGTCAAGGTTGTGGTGAGTGGAGCCGGAGCTGCTGCGGTTTCTTGTGCCCGCTTGTATAAAGCCTTTGGTCTCAAAGGAGAGAATTTAGTGATGCTGGACAGTAAGGGGGTAATTCGCAAAGACCGCGAAAACCTCAGTACAGAAAAGGCGGAATTTGCCACCCATCGTAAAATCGATACCCTCGAAGAAGCGATGAAGGATGCCGATGTTTTTATCGGTTTGTCCATTGCTGGTATTGTAAGCCCTCAAATGCTCGTCAGTATGGCCTCCAACCCGATTGTGTTCGCGATGGCGAATCCGGATCCTGAGATTCCCTACGAGCTCGCCTGTGAAACCCGTTCCGACATCATTATGGCGACCGGGCGTTCAGATCACCCGAATCAGGTGAACAATGTACTGGGCTTCCCTTTTATTTTTAGAGGAGCACTGGATGTACGTTCCACCAAGATTAATGAAGAAATGAAAATGGCTGCGGTGCGGGCCTTGGCCAAAATGACCAAGGAGCCTGTTCCTGAACAAGTCAATATTACCTATGATATTACTCGTCTGACCTTTGGGCGAGAGTACATTATACCTAAACCTTTTGATCCTCGTCTGATTACTCGAATTCCTCCGGCCGTTGCGAAGGCAGCCATGGAATCCGGTGTGGCCAGAGCACCGATTGAAAACTGGGAGAAATACGAAGAGGAGCTCTTTTTGCGCTCGGGGAACGATAGTAAATTCATCCGTTCCTTGCACACCCGTGCCAAGATGAATCCAAAGCGAATTGTGTTTGCTGAAGCTGAACTGCTTGAAGTAATTAAAGCAGCACAAATCGTTTATGAGGAAGGAATAGCCTATCCGATTCTCCTCGGAAATCAAGAAAAAATCAAGGAGCACATGAAGGTATTGGAATTCGATGCCGATGTTCCTATTATCGACCCAAGGGTGCCTGAGTTTGCTTCCATGCGCCGCCGCTTTGCGGACAAACTGTGGCAGCAGAGACACCGAAAAGGGGAAACCCGATACAGTGCTCATGTCAATATGGGTAAGCGCAATTACTTTGGTGCTACCATGTTGCTAGAAGGGGAGGCCGACGGGATGATTTCGGGCTACTCCCGATCGTATCCGAAAGTTCTCAAGCCCGTATTTGAAGTATTGGGTCGTTCCAAAGGAGTGACTCGTGCAGCGACGGTGAATGTCATGCTCACCAGTCGTGGCCCATTGTTCCTGGCGGATACCAGTATCAATATCGACCCCAATGCGGAAGAGTTAGCCGAAATTGCTCAGATGGCCGCGAATATGGCCCGAACCTTTGGCTTTGAACCCGTGGTAGCCATGCTGTCTTACACCAATTACGGTTCTTCCAATCACCCGGCAGCAGTAAAGGTCCGGGAGGCGGTTCGTCTGATTCACGAACAAGATCCTAAGCTGATCGTTGATGGCGAAATTCAAACCGATTTTGCACTGGATCAGGAACTCTGTCGCAGTAATTTCCCCTTCAGTAAACTAGCGGGTAAAAAAGTAAACGTCCTAATCTTTCCTAACCTCGATGCGGCCAATATCAACTACAAATTGCTCAAGGGACTGAACAATACCACCTCCATTGGACCGGTGATTGTCGGTTTGCGCAAATCAGTGCACATACTGCAGCTGGGCGCCAGTGTAGATGAAATGGTGAATATGGCCGCTGTCGCCGTGCTCGACGCGCAAGAACGAGAAAAGCGCAAAAAAGCTAAACAGAAAGAATGATTACACACATCTCCGGAAGGATGATAGAAAAAACCCCGGCTTATGTCATTATTGAGGCAGCGGGGGTAGGCTATATGCTGCATATTTCACTCCATACCTATGGACTGTTGAGTGGGGAAGAGCAGCAACGCATTTATACCCATTTGCACATCAAAGAAGACGCCCACACCTTGTACGGTTTTGCCGAACCGTCGGAACGAGAGGTGTTTCGTCTTTTACTGAGTGTTTCCGGAATCGGAACAAGCACGGCCCGAAATTTATTATCGGCCATGTCTCCGGCCGAAATGGTGCAGGCTATATCGGGAGGAAATGCTGCTTCCATTCAGGCTGTCAAGGGAATAGGAGCCAAAACAGCCCAGAGAGTTATCCTGGATTTGAAGGATAAAATTTTAAGCTTGGAGTTCAGTGAAGAACTTTCAAAATCCTCAGGCAATACTGCCAAAGAAGAAGCGTTATCAGCTTTAGAAGTTTTGGGATTTG
>CAZLGZ010000152.1:0-6492 GCA_964558965.1 uncultured Flavobacteriaceae bacterium | reverse complement strand
CTCACGGGCGGATATGAACTGTTTGTGCCCTTGATGATTACGGCCTCCATTTCTTACCTCATTACCCGGGGAACCCTGGATTATACGATTTATACTAAGGAACTCAAGGCGCAAGGAGCCTTGTTAACCCACGATAAAGACCAGAATGTATTGACCCTCATGAAAATGGATGAGGTAATAGAACGCAACTTCAGAGCCCTGCATCCCGAGATGACTTTGGGTGAAATGCTTCATTCTTCTGTGGCAAAATCCAACCGAAACCTCTTTCCGGTTTTGGATGACGAACAAAAAATGGTGGGGGTGGTTCTTTTGGACGATATCCGAGAGATGATGTTTCAGACAGAACTCTACGACAAGCGGCATGTCAAGAACATGATGCATGCTCCTCCGGAGTATATTTTTTATGAAACCGACGATATGAAGGCGGTGATGAAAAAGTTCCAGGACAGCGGCGCCTGGAATTTACCGGTGATCAAAGACGGTAAGTACGACGGCTTTATTTCCAAATCAAAAATGTTGACTGCCTACAGGCGAAAATTGATCTATTATGCGCGTTAAATTTTCTCATCTCATTATCCTGGTCGTATTGGCTTCTTTTGCCTCCATTATTTATGGCTTTAGCATCAAATCGGAACAGGTTTTATTGGGTCATCGCTTCATCGGTGGAGGTACTGTTGGGCTCTTTTTGGTGGCCATGCCCCTCTTTTTAATCAAAGAAAGTCGCGGAAAGCAATTGAAAGATTATATGTTAACCAAGGAAAACATCGAGAAAATGCAAAATCAATCAGGGGAAAAGACTGAAAATCAATAATTCTACTCAAATTTAAAGTGGAATTTACCTACCGGGTGTTCAGAACCACTACATTTGGTTTTTATTAATTACAATTAGAATGACTGGTACAGTAAAATTTTTCAATGAGTCTAAGGGATATGGATTCATAAACAACCATGAACCAGGACAAGTCAGTATTGTTCATGTTACCGCCCTTAACGGGACTCAATTAAACGGAGGCGACAAAGTCGAGTACGAAGAGACCGTAGGAAGAAAAGGAACCGTTGCTGCAGAAGTGCAAGTAATCAACTAAGTTCCAAAACAATCCAATAAATAAAAGAGGCCCTGGACATTTGTCCGGGGTTTTTCTTTTGTGGGCCTTTCTTATTTGCGCTTTCTTCTTTCGACAAAGAAACGCTTGAGAAGATCGGAGGCCTCCTCTTCCAAAACGCCGCTAATCACTTCCGTCTTAGGGTGAAGACTGCCTCCCATCACCTGAAAACCCCTTTCCAGGTCCGGCGCTCCAAAAACGACCTTGCTGATTTGACTCCAATACAGGGCACCCGCACACATGGAACAGGGTTCCAGGGTCACGTAGAGGGTGCAGTTGTGTAAATATTTGCCGCCTAAAAAATGCGAGGCCGCTGTAATAGCCTGCATCTCGGCGTGGGCGGTGACATCTTGTAGTTGTTCGGTGAGGTTGTGCCCTCTACCAATGATACGGTCCTGGACAACCACAATCGCTCCCACAGGCACTTCGCCCCGCGAATAGGCATTTTCGGCCTCCTGCAAGGCCTTCCGCATATAGTAGTTGTGGTCAAAGGGATTCATAGACAGGTCTAAAACTACGAATTGCAGTCGAAGGAACTCCCGGGTTTATCGTAATTTTACCAGTCACTTTGGGAAAGGGTTTAGAACATATCAACGGGCCGGAAGACCTGAGAAAATTGGCTGAGAGCGACTTGGTTCCATTAGCCGAGGAGTTGCGGCAGTTCATTATTGAAGCCGTGGCCGAAAAAGGGGGGCATCTCGGTGCCAGTTTGGGGGTGGTTGAATTGACCATCGCCTTACACCGGGTCTTTGATACGCCACACGACCGACTAGTCTGGGATGTTGGTCACCAGGCTTATGGCCATAAAATCCTGACGGGACGCAGGTCAGCCTTTGGTACCAACCGCCAATTCAATGGACTCAGTGGTTTCCCCAAGAGATCCGAAAGCCCATATGACGCCTTTGGAACGGGCCACAGTTCCACTTCGATTTCCGCCGTCTTGGGGATGGCCTTGGCCGGAGACCTCCTGGAAAAATCAAATCGCCAGCATATCGCGGTTATTGGTGATGCTTCTCTTGCAAGCGGAATGGCCTTAGAGGCCTTGAACCACCTGGGTTCCTCAAACGCCTCTGTTTTGGTGATCCTCAACGATAATGGGATGAGTATTGATCCCAGTGTGGGAGCCCTACATGAATTGTTACAAGGACAAGATCAAAAAGCTGTTGGCCAATGGTTTAGTTCCCTTGGGCTTGCGTATAGTGGACCGGTGGACGGACACGATCTCTCGGCATTGATGGCCGAACTAGAAAGACAGAAAGCTCTAAAGGGCCCCCGATTGCTGCACGTCAAGACGGTAAAAGGGAAGGGTTTGCCTTCTGCGGAAGTGGATCAGGTGACCTACCACGCCCCAGGAAAGTTTGAGACCCGCACCGGAGAGCGCAAATTGGCGAATGGAGACCTTCGAACAAAGTTTCAGGACGTTTTTGGGGAAACCCTCGTGGACTTAGGCCATCAGAATCCAAAGATTGTCGGGATAACGCCTGCCATGCCGACTGGGAGTTCCTTGGGGCCTTTTATGGAGGCCTTTCCGGATCGCAGTTGGGATGTCGGGATCGCCGAACAACATGCGGTCACCCTAAGTGCAGGTCTGGCCACAGAGGGTTTGCTTCCTTTTTGTGCCATTTATTCAACCTTCTTACAGCGGGCTTACGATCAAGTCATCCACGATGTGGCCCTACAAAACCTATCGGTGGTCTTCTGTTTGGATCGGGCCGGTTTGGTCGGTCAGGACGGTGCTACCCACCATGGGGTATTTGATTTGGCTTATCTAAACTGTGTTCCTAACATGATTATTGGCGTGCCCAGAAGCGGAAAAGACTTGCGAAACCTCCTCTATACCTCCCAGCTAAAAGAAAGAGGACCGGTCGCTTTGCGCTATCCCAGAGGTTACTGCCCTGACCTTGATTGGAAGGGTAATTTCAGGGAGATTCCCTGGGGTAAAGGGGAGTGTTTAAGGAAAGGATCAGAGAAGGCGGTGTTGTTTTTAGGGCCTTTGGGAGAGCAACTCCGGCAGTGGTTAGAAGAGCATGATTCAGATAATCGAATTGGACTCTACGATATGCGATTCCTAAAACCGGTGGATGAAACCCTGTTACAGGAAGTGTTCGCTTCATATTCAGAAATCTGGACCCTGGAAGATGGTGCTTTGATTGGCGGATTGGGAAGTACAGTGGCCGAAAAAGCCCAGGTTTCTGATTACTCAGGGCGATTGGTGCAACGGGGCCTCCCGGATACCTTTATCGAGCACGGTAGTACGGAAGAATTATATAGACTGACCGGTTTGTCTATTTTGGAAATTGGACAAAAACTCCTTTCTTAAAATCTAGCAGTCAGTAAGTTGTGTCTTTTTAGGGCAGCGCTGTCTGACAAGCTTGCCACAAAACAACTCATGTTCATCAGCAGGGTATACAGGTCTGTATTTTCTTTATTATCCGCCCAAAATTCCGGTGGGAGGGTCGATAAAAGCAGGTCCTGGTATTGTCCTCCTTTGCCTTCACGGTATAAGCACGCTGCTTCGGTGTACCGGTGCAACAATTCCTGAATCACTTCATAACCGGTAAGCTCTTTTTCGATCACTTCGGTGGAACGGTACATCCGGTCGACGCTCAGTTTGATGATGTCATCGATCTGAGCTGAATAAGAGCTTTTATCCAGCAAGGCCATGTCCATCTTACCAGTGAGGAGCTGTTCCTCCTCTGCCATAAAGCGGTCGACGGTTTCGACCACCAGCGAATTGATGGCCAAAGCACGCAAATAAGCCAAACGGTCGGAGGTATTTTGAAGTTGGTGATACTTTTTGGTATCGATGCGGTCTTTCACCAGATTGATGAGGTATTCCAAGGCGTACTCTTCCGGAATCAGTCCCAAATTGATTCCGTCTTCAAAGTCGATAATGGTATAGCAGATATCATCCGCGGCCTCGACCAGGTAAGTGAGGGGGTGTCTGTAATATCCGGGGACATCCTTTTGCTTAAGCAATCCAAGATCGGTTGCCACCTCTTCAAAATCAGACCAATTGTTTTGGAAGACTCCGAATTTCTTGTTGGCGATATGGCGATTGGGCTTTTTGGGCAAAGAAGCCTTGGGGTATTTGGTAAAGGTACCGAGGGTGGCATAACTCAATCGCAGACCACCGGGAATCCCTGGGCGACTTTCGGTCAGAATCCGAAAACCGTTAGCGTTTCCTTCAAAATCGACCAAGTCCTGGTACTGTTCCGGGCTGAGTTTTTCTTTATACTGTTTTCCGGGACCTTCGCTGAAATAGTGACCAATCGCTTTTTCTCCACTGTGCCCAAAGGGCGGATTTCCGATATCGTGCGAAAGGGCAGCAGCGGCGACAATGGCCCCAAAATCATTGAAGCGGTATCCGTGTTCTTCGCTGAGCTCCGGGTATTTTTGAAGCAGACGTTGACCCGCTAGTCTTCCCAAACTACGGCCGACCACAGAAACTTCTAGACTGTGGGTTAAACGGCTGTGTACAAAGCCTTTGGTCGATCCCGTGTTGACCGGCATGGGCATCACCTGGGTCTTGTCCTGCAGACTTCTGAAGGCGGAAGAAAACAAAATGCGGTCAAAATCCACATCACAACCCAGGCGGGTTTCGTCCTGGTTTTTTCGCAGGCGCGTCTCGGTATCTCCGTGCCTTTTTAGCGAAAGTAGTCGGCTCCATTCCATCATTCCGGTGTTTGGGTTGGTGAAGATACAGGCTGTAGCCTATTAATCCCTTATTTTCGCAGAGATTTATTGGTAACATTAGGTTAACTTATAAGCTAAATTATAAGTTCATTTTTGCCCTGATTTAGCACTATGGGAGAGCAGATTTACTTTGTCATGATAATTGCGCTGGCGGTACTGGCCATCACCGACTTGGTTGTGGGGGTGAGTAACGACGCGGTTAACTTCTTAAATTCTGCTTTAGGGTCCAAGGCCATTGCCGTAAGAACCATCATGATTACGGCCAGTATTGGTATAGCCTTGGGGGCCATGTCCTCGGCGGGTTTGATGGAGGTCGCCCGGAAAGGAATATTCAATCCCAGTGAATTTGTCTTTGCCGAGATCATCCTGATTTTTATGGCCGTGATGATCACGGACGTCCTGCTTTTGGACTTCTTCAACACCCTCGGGATGCCAACCTCTACAACGGTTTCCATTGTTTTTGAGCTTTTGGGTGCTGCAGTGGCCATGGCGATCATTAAAATCATGAACAAGGGAGACGGGTTAGATACCCTCTCGCAGTACATCAACAACGAACAGGCCTTGGTCATTATATCCGGGATACTGCTCTCGGTCTTTATCGCCTTTTCAATCGGGGCGATTGTACAGTTCATATCGCGCCTGCTAATCGGCTACGATTCCAAACAAGAAAACCGCACGGCTGCCGCTGTATTCGGTGGCGTTGCGATTACGGCGATCAATTACTTTATTTTGGTTAAAGGACTCAAAGGAACAACCTTGATTCCGGAAGAATGGGTGCTCTTTATCAAAGAACAGACCGTCCTTTTTATCGGGATTAATGTGGTGATCTGGTCTTTCTTGTCTTTGTTGTTCACTTACTTATTCCGCTGGAATATCTACCGCATTATTATCACCTTGGGAACCTTTGCCTTAGCCATGGCATTTGCAGGGAATGACTTGGTGAACTTTATCGGTGTCCCTATTGCTGCCCTGGAATCCTACGAAGCCTGGCAAGCCTCTGGTGTTGCTGCGAACGAATTTTCTATGGAAGGCTTGGCTTCCAAAGTCAGCACCGATCCGATGTTACTCATCGCCGCGGGGCTGATTATGATTATAACCCTTTGGCTTTCGACCAAAGCCCGCTACGTAACCGAGACAGAGATCAACCTGGCGCGCGAAGGAGAAGGGGAGGAGCGCTTTCAGCCTAACTTCCTCAGCCGACAAATTGTAAAGTTTGTCTTGGTCGGATTCGATAGTGTGAGCAAGGTCTTTCCCCCTTCTGTTCGCAATACCGTCAGTCAGCGATTGGCTAAGCCTGCTGTTGCGGTTCCGAAGAACCGTCGCCAGGATTTACCGGCTTTCGATATGATACGTGCCTCGGTCAATATGATGGTGGCCAGTGTTTTGATTTCGATCGCGACTTCAATGAAATTGCCTCTCAGTACCACCTATGTCACTTTTATGGTGGCCATGGGAACTTCCCTGGCTGATCGCGCTTGGGGTGCGGAAAGTGCAGTGTACCGTGTGGCAGGGGTCTTGAATGTTATTGCAGGTTGGTTTATGACCGCCCTCATCGCCTTTGTTTCGGCTGGTGTTATCGCGACCCTTTTGTACTACGGAGGAACCATTGCATTGGCTTTACTACTTTTCTGTGCCGCAGTTCTTTTGGGGAGAAACTTTATCAAGCACAAGAAAAGTCGCCAGGATAACGTGG
>CAZLGZ010000151.1:0-6495 GCA_964558965.1 uncultured Flavobacteriaceae bacterium | reverse complement strand
GGCCAGGATATTGACATTCTTTTCGAGTTTGTACACCTCCAGGGTTCCGGCGTTTTCGATCGCCTTGTTGATGTCGTCCAAAGGTTTCCCAATGCGGGCAACGCCTTTTTCAATCAGTCGTGCTACCGGGGAATTGGTCTGGGCACACAACAAACGGGCCGCTTCAATCTTTCCGTTCACGATGTGGTCCCGGATCTGATTCATGAAGTTGTCGTCAATCTTAGAGGCTGCCTTGATCGCGAAGATGCGCTCAAAATAGATGTACAGCGCGACAAAGAGAAGAACAAACAAAATGCCGATAATAACGACACTCCCTGTTCCTCCTGAGGCGATAAGGTCAATAACTGAAATGGATTGCTCTTCTGCAGTGGCCGCAGCCGTTTCTGCCTGTAGCTCTTGTGTCAAGATCATAGGGTGTTTCTCGATTTACTTGTTTAACGCATAATCTGTCTCAAAAGTATAGGACGGTTGCCCTAACTCTTCAAGAGATATACGCAAAAGTAAAGAGGAAAGATCTTCGTCCTTCGCAAAGGACCCCAGATTCTGGTTCTTAGAACAAGAAATCCCGCATCAATATGAACACGATAGCTCCTGCTGCAAAGCCGATAAAGGCCAACCAAGCGATCTTTTTGAGGTACCAGAAAAAGTCAATTTTTTCCATCCCCATAGCCACAACTCCGGCCGCAGATCCAATGATCAACATACTACCACCGGTTCCGGCTGAGTAAGCGATAAAGTGCCATAGTGGATCATCTGCTCCTTCCGAGAACATTCCCATACTGGCCGCAACCAAAGGAACATTATCGATCACCGCGGATCCAATACCCAGCAGCATGACCACGATATCGGTCTGTGGAATCGCTTCATTCATGGCTTCGGCATAATTGAACAAGTACCCCAAAGATTCCAGGGCGGCTACCGCCATCAAAATCCCCAAGAAGAAAAGAATACTCGGCAACTCAATTTTGGTCAAGGCCTTGTGCACGGGACTGTGGTGAGCTCCGGCGTCGCTTTCTTCGTCCATGGACGAAATCGATATTTTGGAATTCGAAAAGATCTCGGCAAAAGCCGCAACAATCGCCAAAGAGAACATCATCCCTACATAAGGAGGCAGGTGCGTTACTGTTTTAAAGAAGGGTACAAAAACGATGGATCCCAAACCGAGGTACAACATGGTTGGACCAAATTTGGACTTGGATCCACCCGTGTCTTCATCGGAATCAATCGTCCCTTTGAACACCTTGAAAGTACTCGCGATAATCGTCGGCACCAGCATACAAACCAAAGAAGGTAACAAGACTCTCAGCACCAAGGAGTCGGCGTGAACCTTATCTGCAATCCACAACATGGTCGTGGTTACGTCCCCAATCGGAGACCAGGCTCCACCCGCGTTGGCGTTAATAATGATCAAACCAGCAAACCACAGACGGGTTTCGCGATCGCGTATCACTTTCTGTAAGATGGTGATCAATACAATGGTTGCCGTCAGGTTGTCAATAATGGCCGAAAGAATAAAGGCCAGAATAGAGAAGATCCACAGCAATCTGCGCTTACTGCGGGTCCGGATAAATCCCTTTATCGTAGCAAAACCATCGAAATAGTCAATGATTTCGACAATCGTCATCGCCCCGAGGAGGAAGACCAGAATCTCGGCGGTCTTCCCGAGATGGTGCAAGAGAATTTCGTCCATGTGGGTCGGCTCGAGCTCTTTGAGCTCTGCATTCACCTCAAAAACAGGTAAATGGTTCAAGGCAATCATAGCCCACAACAAGGCCATCATTCCTAAGGCCGGGATCAGTTTGTCAATTTTGAGGTTGTGCTCTAGTGTGATCTGCAAATAACCCAGCAGAAAAATGATAATCAGGATGGTTTCCATTAAGCGAGTACGTTAAATCTTTATTGGGGGTGATGGTTCTAAAACAATCTGAACCCTAAATATAGGGAACCCTTAAAAATACTTAAAACAATTGCGCGGGTTTTGCTTCTATTATTACGAATAAGACATTTTTTTCGAGCTAAAACGATTTCGAACGAGTATCTTTGCAGCGAATTCAAAAAATAATTGCGATATCATGAATTTTTCCCTTTCCGAAGAGCACCTGATGATTCAAAGCGCGGCCCGCGATTTTGCACAGACTGAATTGCTGCCTGGCGTTATTGAAAGAGACGAAAAACAAGAGTTTCCGGCTGAACAGGTAAAGAAGATGGGGGAACTTGGATTCATGGGCATGATGGTGGACCCTCAGTACGGCGGAAGTGGTATGGATACCCTGTCTTACGTACTGGTTATGGAAGAACTTTCGAAGGTGGATGCCTCCTCTTCTGTAATTGTTTCGGTAAACAACTCTTTGGTTTGCTGGGGTCTCGAAACCTTCGGTACGGAAGAGCAAAAACAAAAGTACCTGCCTCGTTTAGCCAGTGGTGAAGGTATTGGTGCTTTCTGCTTGTCCGAACCAGAAGCTGGATCCGACGCGACTTCACAGAAGACCACCGCCATTGATAAGGGAGATCACTACGTGCTCAATGGGACCAAGAACTGGATCACCAACGGAGGCACTGCCGAGGTGTACTTGGTCATCGCCCAAACCGATATCGAAAAAGGCCACAAAGGAATCAACGCCCTGATTGTCGAAAAAGGCATGGACGGCTTCGAGCTTGGCCCAAAAGAAAATAAATTGGGGATTCGCGGAAGCGACACCCACTCCTTGATCTTTAACGACGTCAAGGTACCGAAAGAAAACCGCATCGGGGAAGACGGATTTGGATTCAAATTCGCCATGAAGACCTTGGCCGGAGGACGTATCGGGATTGCCGCCCAAGCTTTAGGTATTGCGGCTGGCGCTTACGAACTCGCCCTGAAATACTCCAAGGAGCGCAAGGCCTTCGGGACAGAGATTTCAAACCACCAGGCTATTGCTTTTAAGCTAGCCGACATGCACACCAAGATCCAGGCCGCTCGCATGCTCGTCTACCAATCGGCGATCGACAAAGACAACGGAGACAACTACGACCTCTCTGGTGCCATGGCGAAGTTGTACGCTTCTGAGGTGGCCATGGAGACCGCTGTGGAGGCTGTTCAAATTCACGGAGGGAATGGATTCGTAAAGGAGTATCATGTGGAGCGTATGATGCGTGATGCGAAAATCACCCAGATCTACGAGGGAACTTCTGAAATCCAGAAGATCGTGATCTCACGCAGCATCCTTCGCGATTAAGTCCGATTAATTCTGTTTAACGGCTTTCAATTTGATTTTCCGCTTTTCTAATTTGATAAAAGCAAGGCGGTGATTTTGCCTATTTGCTATTTTTTCAACGTTTGAATTCTCAACCTGAGAATAATTCAACACTTCGTTTGATTTTCTGAAAAGGAGCACTAGTTTTCCTGCTTCCTTTGAATTTATCTGATTATGAAGTGGAGCAAACAAGGCTTGTATGACCCCCTGTTCGAGCACGAAAACTGTGGCGCGGGATTCATTTGCAATTTAAAAGGGAAGGCCTCGAATGACATCATTCACAAGGCCCTCGAGATTTTGGTCAAACTGGAACACCGCGGCGCGGTGAGTTCAGACGGAAAGACCGGAGATGGAGCCGGTATTTTGATCGATATCCCGCATGCCTATTTTAAGCAGGTCTGTGATTTTGACTTACCTAAACCAGGAGAATACGCGGTCAGTAATGTTTTTCTTCCCCAAAAAGAAAACCAGAAAGACTTCTGCAAAGGGGTACTCGAAAGCCATATGCAGGAACAAGGGCTTAGCGTATTGGGTTGGCGCAAGGTTCCCGTAAATAAAACGGTGGTAGGTCGTATCGCGGCCGAAACAGAACCTCAGGTAGAGCAGATATTCATCGGACAGAACAAAAGCTCGGGCTTTGCCTTTGAACGAGCACTTTTTATCGCGCGGAAGAAGGCCGAACACCAAATAGGAGGATCGGGGCTTTCGCAGAGTGATTTCTTTTACCTCCCGAGTCTTTCGCGACGCATCCTGATCTTTAAAGGTCTCTTGATGCCCCAAGACATCAGCAGCTACTATACGGATTTACTAGATCCCCGCGTGGTTACGCGCTTAGCCCTGGTTCACCAGCGGTTTTCGACCAATACCTTCCCTACCTGGGATTTGGCCCAGCCTTTCCGCTATATGTGCCACAACGGCGAAATCAATACCCTCCGAGGCAATTTGGCCCGTATGCTTTCCAGAGAAGAGCTCTTGGAATCGGATGCCTTCGGAGACGAAATCAAAAACATTCTCCCCACCGTTATCCCGGGCAAATCCGATTCTGCTAGTATGGACATGGTTGTTGAGCTCTTGCTCATGACCGGACGTTCCCTGCCGGAAGTCATGATGATGCTCGTTCCGGAAGCCTGGGAGAAGAATCCTTTTATGCACCCTGATAAACGGGCCTTCTACGAGTACAATTCCTGTATGATGGAGCCCTGGGATGGACCGGCCTCCATTCCCTTTACGGATGGACAATACATCGGTGCTGTTTTGGATAGGAACGGACTCCGTCCTTCTCGCTACTCGGTGACCAAGAGCGGCTACGTGATCATGTCGTCCGAGACCGGGGTGGTGGATTTGACTCCCGACGAGATCGAATACCACGGGCGATTAGAACCGGGGAAGATGTTCCTGGTGAATATGGAAGAAGGCCGTATCGTCGAAGACGAAGAGATCAAGCTGCGCATTGCCGCTCAATATCCGTACGAGAAATGGCTTAAGGAGAATTTGATCCACCTCAAAGACATCCCCTACAATGAGTGCCCGGTCTTTTATGGAGAGTTTCCGCTCGAAACCCGGATGCGGGCCTTTGGTTACAGCCAAGAGGAAGTGCAGCGCATTATTCATTCGATGGCCGTACAGGCCAAAGAACCCATCGGTTCTATGGGGGCCGACACGCCAATTGCAGTACTTTCTGAAAAACCCCAGCTCCTCTATAACTACTTTAAGCAGCTCTTTGCTCAGGTGACCAATCCACCTTTGGATGGTATCCGCGAGGAACTGATTACCGATATCAGCCTGACCTTGGGAAGCGACCAGAACCTCTTTGAGGTTGCGCCTGACCACTGCCGAAAACTGAAGATTCAAAATCCGGTGATCTCGAAAGAGGACCTCGATAAAATCAAGAATTACCAAGGAGATTCGCACTTTAAGGTGGAATCCATCCCCATGCTTTATGAAGCCAATCGAGGCTACAATGGCCTGGAGGATGCCTTGGACGCCCTCTTAGAAAAAGCCTCTCAGGCAATCGATGGAGGAGCCAACATTGTTATTCTTTCGGATCGGATGGTCAGCACCGAAATGGCTGCGATTCCGGCCTTGATGGCCTGCTCCTTCGTCAATTCCGGACTCCGCAAGAAAAACAAGCGTTCCCAAGTGAGCCTGATCCTGGAATCGGCTGAGCCACGAGAAGTCCATCACTTCGCCTTACTGTTTGGTTTTGGTGCCAGCGCCATCAATCCCTATTTGGTCAACGAAATCATTCGAGCCGAGGCCGAAAAAGGGCGTTTAGAAAACACCGACCCCCACGAGGCGATCTTGAACTACAACAAGGCCGTTGGCAAAGGTGTTCTCAAGGTGATGAACAAGATTGGGATTTCGACCCTGAACTCCTACCGCGGTTCTCAGCTCTTTGAATGCATAGGGATCAATTCCAAAGTGGTCGATCGCTTTTTCCCGAACACGCCGACCCGCATCGAAGGAGCCGGCCTCTATGAAATTGAAAAAGAAATTAGCCGCCGCCATCAGTCAGCTTTTGGAGGGAATACCAACTTAACCTCTACGCCACTCCCTATTGGTGGTGAATACCGTTGGCGTCGCGGCGGCGAGAAACACCAGTTCAATCCTTTGAGCGTGGCCAAGCTTCAAAAAGCGGTGCGCGGAAACGAGCAAACCACCTACAAAGAATACGCTGAACTGATCAACGAACAGTCGAGACAGCTCATGACCTTGCGGGGTCTCTTTGAGTTTACCAACTACGACCCGGTGCCTTTGGAAGAGGTAGAGCCTTGGACCGAAATCGTCAAGCGATTTAAAACCGGTGCCATGTCTTATGGTAGCATCAGTCAGGAAGCCCACGAAAACTTGGCTATTGCTATGAACCGGATCGGCGGAAAGAGCAATTCCGGAGAGGGTGGCGAAAACCCCGAGCGTTTCTACCGCAACCAGGGAGGAGACTGGAGAAACAGCGCTATCAAGCAGGTGGCTTCGGGTCGCTTTGGCGTCAGTTCCAACTATTTGAGCAACGCCCAGGAGATCCAGATTAAAATGGCCCAGGGTGCCAAGCCAGGAGAAGGCGGGCAATTACCTGGACCCAAAGTGAATAAAGAAATTGCCAAAACCCGGAACTCGACCCCTTATGTGGGCTTGATTTCTCCACCACCCCACCACGATATTTACTCCATAGAGGATTTGTCTCAGTTAATCTACGATCTCAAATCCGCCAACCGGGAGGCCCGGATCAATGTAAAACTGGTCTCGGAAATCGGGGTAGGAACCA
>CAZLGZ010000150.1:0-6516 GCA_964558965.1 uncultured Flavobacteriaceae bacterium | reverse complement strand
TCTGCGGCAGCGGGTCTCGGGATGGAGTTCCACTTTGTGTCGCGGGAGGTTTATGCCTCTAAAAACGGGAAAGTGTGGGCGGATTGGAAATCCCTTTTGGACCTGGATAGTGCAAGAGATTTCCTCGTGCTGCCCGAGGGAGGTACCAATGAATTGGCCATAGAGGGCTGTGCCGAAATCCTTCAGGGTTGTGAGGGCTATGATGTGGTAGTTGCGGCCGTCGGTACAGGGGGAACACTGGCAGGTCTTATCCGCGGATCAAGCCCCCAACAGCATATAATTGGAATCTCTGCCCTTCCGGAATCCGGAATGAGCGACCTTATCCGTACCTTTACAAAGCGAACCAACTGGGAGATTAGGTATGATTATCACGGAGGGCGTTACGCGAGCATAACCCCTGATCTGGTACAGTTTATGAATACCTTCTACCAGCAAAGCGGAATCCCGCTTGATCCGGTTTACACCGCCAAGATGCTCTGGGGCCTAAGAGACTTAGTCAAGTCCGATCAACTCCCTGCCCAAAAGCGCATTTTAGCGATTCACACCGGAGGCCTGCAAGGCATTGCAGGTATGAACCAAAAACTGGAGAAAAAACAATGGCCAAGAATTCTAGATCCCTCCGAATAGCCGCGCTCTTTGCCTTGCTGATTGTTTCAGCCTGTGGAACCAAGAAGCGCACCTATTCCGATCGCAAAGAACGTCCGACCGAAGAAGTACGCGTGCCTAACAATCCAACCCCTGTTCCCCAAGGTGGAGTAGTGGTGGATAAAACGGAACTCTACCCCATGCCCGAGGATCCGGGTCGCTTTATTCGATTTACTATCAATTCGGTAGAGGACTACATCAGCACTTTTTCGGATATCGCCCAACAAGAAATGAAAGCGTACGGAATTCCTGCCAGTATAACGCTGGCTCAGGGCATTCTTGAAAGCGGAGCCGGTCGTGGGGAACTCACCCAGAAGACCAATAACCATTTTGGGATTAAGTGTCATCAGAACTGGACCGGAGCAGTAGCCTATCACGATGATGACGAAGAAGGAGAATGCTTCAGAAGATACAACCACCCGATGTACTCTTTTCGGGACCACAGTGTGTTTTTGTCGTCTCGCGCGCGTTACCGTTCTCTTTTTGACTTAAAACGCACAGACTATCACGCCTGGGCACGAGGTCTTAGACAAGCGGGCTACGCTACTGACCCGCGTTATCCACAAAAACTCACCTCCCTGATTGAGCGCTACAAGTTGTATCGCTACGACGATGAGGTCATTCGTCAGGGGATGAAAGTAAAGCGGGATCCCATCCCGACAGAAATTGTGACTTATGAGGTCAAAGCCGGAGATACCTTGTACGGGATTTCCAAGAAGTTCTTCGTTTCAGTTAAGGAATTGATGAGCTTTAATGGCCTGAAGAGCACATTAATTGAACCCGGTCAACAACTTAAAATTCGGAAAGAAAGCCGATGAGGTACCAAAGAAGTAGTGCCCTCTTTGCCGAGGCACAACAGGTGATTCCCGGTGGTGTGAATTCGCCAGTTAGGGCATTTAATGCCGTAGGAGGAACCCCCGTATTTGTGAAGCACGCGAAAGGTGCTCACCTCTATGACGAAGACGATAACCGCTTAATCGATTATATCTCGAGCTGGGGGCCGCTGATTTTGGGGCACGCCCATCAGGAGGTAATTGACCGCATTGTGGAGCAGGCCCAAAAAGGTACTTCTTTCGGCATGCCGACCGCCATCGAGACCGAGCTGGCGGAGCTGGCGGTTTCTATGGTCCCGAATATTGATCAGATTCGTTTTGTCAATAGTGGTACCGAGGCCTGTATGAGCGCGGTGCGTTTGGCGCGCGGTTATACGGGACGCGAAAAGATCATCAAGTTTGCGGGTTGTTATCACGGACATTCCGATGCCTTTTTAATTCAGGCAGGAAGTGGTGCGGTCACCTTTGGTTCGCCCAACAGTCCAGGAGTAACCCAGGGTACCGCCAAGGACACACTCTTGGCGAATTATAATGATCTGGAAAACGTCAAGGAATTGGTGCAGGCCAATCCCGGAGAAATTGCAGCCATCATTCTGGAACCCGTAGCCGGGAATATGGGTTGTATACTCCCAGAAGAAGGATTTTTGGAAGGACTCCGAGCGCTCTGTGATCAAGAGGGTATTCTGTTGCTTTTTGATGAGGTAATGACCGGATTTCGCCTGGCTCCCGGAGGAGCACAAGAGCTTTTGGGAATCCGTGCAGATATCCTGATGTTTGGTAAAGTGATCGGTGGAGGATTGCCGGTTGGTGCATTCGCCGCCCGAAAGGAAATCATGGCCCATTTGGCCCCATTGGGCCCCGTCTATCAGGCGGGTACCTTGAGCGGAAATCCCTTGGCCATGAGTGCTGGCTTAGCCATGTTGACCCATTTGAAGAATAACCCGAGTGTATTCAGTAGTTTGGATGCCAAGTGTGAGCAACTCGCTGATGGAATAGGTTCTATTTTAAAAGAAAAAGGCATTGTTCACCAGGTGAATCGTCTTGGAAGTATGGTGTCTGTGCACTTTTGCGAAGAAAAAGTTCGGGATTTCGCTTCAGCAGCGAAGGGCAATAACGAGCATTTTAAGCACTACTTTCACGGAATGCTCGATCGGGGAGTATACCTGCCGCCTTCAGCTTTTGAAAGTTATTTCTTGAATGATGCACTGAGTCAGTCCGATATCGAGTTTACTTTAGACGCAGTAAAAGACCTGTACAGCTGAGGCTAAAAAATAAGAAGGCCACGCGCATGTCGTGGCCTCCTCAATCAACAAAAAACACTACCTACTTCTACCTTTCCTCAGCATGCTCCTCTTGCCTGCCACACTGCGCGCTCTGATCTTTTTCCAGCGTAGGTACTGGTCCTCGTCAAGGAGCTCTCGCAATTGTTGTTGGTAGGCGATCTGCTGGTCCAACACTTGGTTTTGTCTTTTATATCGTTCTTCCGCACTAGGCCGAGACTCCGAGGACTCGCGGGCTTCTTTGCGGTTCTCCATCATTTCTTGTTTCCAACGGGCTTCTTCTTCGTTTAAAGCTTGAACTCCACGTTGTTGCTTGGCTGTCAAATCCAGAGCCAAGGTCATTTTTTTTGTTTTCAAGGTTGCCCGTTCTTCCGGTGCCAGGTCAGAAAGCATTTGACGTTGAGCTTTCATTTTTTTGATCCCTTGGCGTCCCTGAGCCTGAACAGCACTGAAGCTGCCCAGGAGAATAAGGGCAATAATTACTTTACGCATGATTTTGATTTTAATGTTACGCCTCTAGGACTGCTGTCTTAGGGAAGCGTTTAAAACCAAAACCAATTTTGGGAAGGATTTCACATTTGCCTTCCGGGGTTCTTCGGTATTTAATCCAAGGTGTTTTGGTCGAGGAGCTCTTGCTCTTCTCCTTGAAGCTCTGAAAGATCTTGAGCTTCCATTTCTACGTAGTCTTCGCTAACGATCTCTGGAGAATTTTGACCTTGTTCGTAGTCGTAGTAAAAAACAGCTGCGATCACGAAGCAGGAAAGATAGACCAAGCTTTTGATTTTGTAGGTTTTCATGATTCATAGGATTTGGGTTACCTAAAGTACTCATTTATAACGCATAGAATTCGAATATGTTGTGAACCTAGGGAGAAGTGTAGGTGAACACCTGATTTTTGTGCACGAAAAAGGGCAAACACAATGTTTGCCCTTTGAAATTCGACTAAACCCTCTTTTTAGCGAGGATCCAAGATCATATTGATGCGTTCCAGTGCATCTTGCAGGTGGTAACGGCTCATCGCATTAGGATTGCGCTTAAGTCCATTCTGAATGTCTGTCTTGAGACGATTCAGTTCTGCACGTGCAACAGAACGAATATCAGATTGACTGGTGTTTACAGAGGTTCTCCAGCCCCATCCGCGAGTTGATCCGCGCTGGTTATCTGCTGTCATAAGGTACTCCAATCGGTCGATGTGAGCCTTTTGCAGGTTACGACGATAGGTATCGATGGATTTACCGGTTCGAAGTTCAGACCAGATTCCTCTGCGGAGATCATACATCATTTCGGTCAACGGATAAGCTGTTCTTCCGTAAAGGGCTTCCTGCTCAATTAGACGAGCCATACGGCCTACCTGTAGCAGGTTGTTTAGCGTACCGGCTTGCAGGGCACGTACGCGCTCTACTGCACCTGAACCTTCAACACGAGAAAGAATTTCTGTGTCGATCATCCAATTCGGTGTTTTAAAGAGTTGAGTCTGTAAAAAGGCCATGGCCTTCTTTTGGTGTGACTTCGAGACAGGGGTGTATACCGCTCCCTCTTGGTCGTAGGTCTTGTAGTTTTCGTACACCCCACCAATATTGTTAGATACATGACCCATATAACGACGGAACTGACCTAAAACCTGACCATACAAAGTGTTGAGGTCATCGTAGTTCTTACCGTCTTCAGAAGTCCACTCAATCAAACGTGGCATGATGCGCTTCAGGTTCGCAATTCCGTACTCACTAGCCTTGACTGCATCGTCCCCAAGATCCTCTGTTTGAGAACTCGGATCGAGTACGCGCCCTTGTTGACGACCAAAGCGGTACATCGGATCTCCCGCGTGCTCCAGAATCCAGCTGTCCAAAATAGGTTTTTCTTCCTCTGCCGTTTTACCGAGAATAGGACGGTATCCCCATTTGATGGAGTACTTGTCGTATACACCAATGTTCGGCATAAGAGCAACCCCTTTGTCCTGAGGCTGTGCAACGTAGTTAAAACGCGCGTAGTCCATAATGGATGGTGCTGTTCCGTATTTCTTTGTAAAGCTGGCAGAACGCAGAGAATCTACAGGGTAAGCGGCGCTACTTCCCATGTTGTGTGGCAAACCAAGGGTATGGCCTACCTCGTGGGCAGAAACAAAGCGAATCAAACGTCCCATCACTTCGTCCTTAAAGGCGGTGCCTTGGGCTTGTGGGTTGATCGCAGCCGTTTGTACAAAGAACCAATTGCGAAGCAAGGTCATTACATTGTGGTACCAGTTGATGTCTGATTCCAAGATCTCTCCACTACGCGGATCACTTACGTGAGGACCATTCGCGTTAGGAATGGGCGAGGCCAGGTAACGAACCACAGAATAACGCACGTCTTCCGGTGACCATTCTGGATCTTCTTCCACAGAGGGAGGATCCTTCGCTATGATCGCGTTTTTGAATCCGGCTTCTTCAAAGGCAACTTGCCAGTCTTCAATTCCTTGTTTGATAAATGGAATCCACTGTTTAGGTGTTGCACGGTCTACATAGTAAACGATTTGTTTCTTTGGCTCAACAAGTTCTCCTCGGTTGAACTTTTCAATGTCTTCGTCTTTTACCTCGAGTCTCCAACGATCCAGGTAACGAACCGTTTTACTCTCTTGGGCGTCCAAACCATAATCGACCTGTCCACGAGCAAACCAACCAACGCGTTGGTCAAAGTAGCGACGTTTCATCGGCTCAGCAGGCAATAAAATCATAGAGTTGTTGATCTCAATAGAGATGGAACCCAAACTTTGGTTGCTGGGCGCTGAACGGGCTACATATGTTTTTACGTGACGTGCTTCAATATTTAGTGGGTAACTCTTTACCGACTCGATATAGCTTCTTTTGCCATCCAAACGGCTCACGCGGTAGCGGGTGCGGTAAAAGCTCGGCATACCCAGCGCTTGTACGTCGTCTTTAAATAGAGGGCCTACTTCAATAACGGTAGCTGGCGAAAGAGAATCCTTCTTTTTGGCCTTGATATCAAAGGCAAAAAGTACAGGCTCGAAATTTGAGTTGACAACGGCCTCATGTACGGGAAGGGAGTCTGCGGCAAAGTTGCCGTAAGAAACTACCCGAAGGAGTACTTTTTTGTCTTTCTTCTCCCAACGGAGCACCTGGGTGTTGATTTTACCACCACCAAAACCGATACCGGTTGCCGTCTTAGCGATTCGACTGACCATCAACATCTCTCGGTTGAAAAGAGAATCAGGGATTTCGTAGTAGTGCTTGTCATCTACTTTGTGTACATCGAAAAGCCCTTTATCGGTTTTTGCGCTTTTGGTGATGACTTTGCTGTAGGGTTGGATACCACCTTTTTTACTTCCCCCGCCTCGGGCTGCGGCAGATGCCGGGGCTTTCTTTTGTTTTTTCTTGAAAATTTGGCTGTGGGCATCAGGGGTTCCTACAACCAACAAGAAGCACATCAATAGTGCTGATCGTAATGCTGTTTTCATTAAATAGGGATTGAGTTAGCTCTTAACTGATCAAAGAACTTAAAAAAATCAGAAAGGATCTGTTAAATAATACTTAAGCCTAATCTCAAAAAAAAGAACAGTGGACATTTGGCGTTCCTGAATTTTACTAAGGATTCCCGCGTTTACCCCCTGTTTTCGGGGGATACAGAAGTCCTATAGAATTGTTAATTCGAGATCCGTCGGTGTAACATTTCCGTAAATCAAGAGTCTTATAAGCAAATCAATTATCAAAAAGCTTCGGCTTTATCATCAATCAAAATCAATCGGAATGAACAGTTTAATCATC
>CAZLGZ010000149.1:0-6525 GCA_964558965.1 uncultured Flavobacteriaceae bacterium | reverse complement strand
TTCTACAACAGAACCTGTAGCCGACTCAAGAACTGGATCGGCCTTCGCCCGGTCAATACCGTAACAGTGCTGGACACCCATGATGGGATTGGCATAATCGACGTGGCCTCAGAAAACGGTCAGCCAGGGTTAATCCCAGACGATATCTTGGAGAAACTGGTCGAGACCATGCACGCCAAAAACAAGGAACAAAGTCGCAAATCGACAGGGACTGCGGCCTCCAACCTCGATCTGTACCAAGTGAATTGCACCTATTACGAGGCTTTGGGGCAGAACGACACCGAGTACCTCTTGGCACGAGCTATTCAATTCTTTTTACCCGGGGTACCCCAGGTCTATTATGTTGGACTCTTCGGAGATGTTAACGATATGGAACTCCTGAGCGAAACAGGAGTAGGAAGAGATATTAATCGACACTATTACAGCAAAGCGGAAATCGAAGAAAAACTAAACACCCCTCTGGTTAAAAAGCTTAAGGAAATCATGCTCATTCGAAATTCCCACCCCTCCTTTCAAGGAGTTTTTAGCCTGGGAGAAACCGCAGACCATGAACTTCAACTGCGTTGGGAAAATGATAACCACTGGAGTGAACTTTATATCGATGCTGAAAAAGGCGAGGGTCGCCTTCAATTCAGTGCCGAAAATGGAACAGAAGAACTAAACATAAATAGCAAATAATACCTGCAGAAAAGAGGTTCCTTCCCGGGACACTTTCTGCATTTTTCAATATTTTACATCAAAACCTAAAATCAAAATGAAAAAATTACTCCTCGGTCTTTTGGCTTGTAGTTTTTTGGTCACTGCAGATCTACAGGCCCAAAGACGCAAGAAAAAAGACGACTCGCCTAAAAAAGAGTCCATTTCGCTGGGCGCTTTTAAAATGAGAAATATTGGACCAGCCTTTCTATCTGGCCGTATTGCCGATATTGTTTTTCATCCCGACAACGACAACGTTTGGTACGTAGCTGTTGGATCTGCAGGGGTCTGGAAAACCGAAAACGCAGGGACCACCTGGACACCCCTGTTTGATACCCAGAGCTCCTACTCTGTTGGATGCATCACCTTGGATCCGTCGAATCCCTCTACGGTATGGGTCGGTTCCGGTGAAAATGTCGGCGGACGCCACGTGGGTTATGGAGACGGCATTTACCGCTCCACCGATGGAGGTAAAAGCTGGAAAAATCTTGGTCTGAAAAAGAGTGAACACATCTCAAAGATTATCGTCCATCCAGACAATTCTGACGTGGTTTGGGTAGCCGTTCAAGGCCCCCTATGGAGTTCGGGCGGAGAACGCGGTATTTATAAAACCACCGATGGTGGTAAAAACTGGAAGCGCGTCTTGGGAGATGCGGTATGGACGGGAGCAACGGAATTGCTTTTGGACCCGCGCGACTCGGATGTACTTTACGCAGCCACCTGGGATCGTCACCGTACCGTAGCCGCTTATATGGGTGGTGGCCCTGGTTCTGGAATTCACAAGTCTACCGATGGTGGAGAAACCTGGGTAAAACTCACCAACGGAATCCCAAAATCCAATTTGGGTAAAATCGGTTTAGCTCAGTCGCCTCAACAACCCGATGTACTCTACGCAGCGATTGAATTGGACCGCACCAAAGGAGGGGTTTACCGTTCTGCAGATGGCGGACAGTCCTGGAAAAAAATGTCAAATACTGTTTCTGGGGGAACGGGGCCGCACTACTACCAGGAACTCTATGCCAGTCCTCACAAGTTCGATCGCCTTTACTTAATGAATGTACGGGTATTGACTTCAGAGGATGGAGGAAAGACCTTCAACCAACTCAAGGAACAAAAGAAACACTCCGACAACCACGCGATTGTCTTTAAGAAAGACGACCCCGACTACATCATGCTGGGAACCGATGCGGGGATTTACGAGACCTTCGATTTAGCCGAAAACTGGCGCTATATCAAAAACCTGCCCCTGACTCAATTCTACAAAGTCGCCGTGAACAACGCTGAGCCATTTTACCACGTGTTCGGAGGAACCCAGGACAACGGTTCAGCCGGAGGGCCGGTTGCAACGGACGAAAGAGAGGGTATCGCTAACAAACACTGGTACAAGACCCTCTTTGCTGACGGGCACCAGTCAGCGACCGATCCGGTCTACAACGATCTGATTTACGCCGAAACCCAACAGGGTGGATTGCACCGAATTGATCTCACTTCTGGAGAACAGGTTTTCGTACAGCCGCAGGCCAGTAAGGGGGAGCCGCACGAACGATTCAATTGGGACGCTCCTATTTTGGTTAGTCCCCACAACCCTGCCCGACTTTATTTTGCGTCTTACCGCGTTTGGAAATCAGAAAATCGCGGAGATAGCTGGACAGCCATTTCAGAAGATCTGACCCGAAATGAAGAGCGCATCACACTTCCCATTATGGGGCGTCAGCAGAGCTGGGATAACCCTTGGGATGTCAACGCGATGTCGAATTACAACACCATTACTTCCCTGAGTGAGTCTGCTGTAAAAGAAGGTCTAATCTATGCAGGTACAGATGATGGATTTATTCAGGTAACCGAAAATGGAGGAAACAGCTGGACCAAGATTCCAGCCACTCGCCTTGGTTTACCCGCCCGCGCTTTTGTAAATGATATCAAAGCCGATCTTTTTGACGAGAATACGGTCTACGTCGCCTTGGACAACCACAAAGAGGGAGATTTCCGCCCCATGCTGTACAAGAGTAGTGACAAAGGGAAAAGCTGGAAATCCATCGGTACTGATTTCCCAGAAAGAACCCTGATTTGGAGAATGGTACAGGACCACAAGAATCCTCAGCTCCTGTTTGCCGCTACGGAATTTGGTCTTTACACCAGCTTAAATGGAGGAACAAACTGGCACAAACTGCCCGGGACACCGAATATGAGTTTCCGCGACCTGGTTATTCAGAAACGCGAGAACGATTTGGTGGCTGCCTCCTTCGGACGTGGTTTTTACGTCTTGGACGACTACAGTGCTCTCCGTGATATGACGGCCGAAAATCGCGGCAAGCCCGGAGTACTATTTGCTCCTCGAACAGCAAAATGGTACATCCCTCGAAGTAATACAGGGAACACTGGTGCAGACTATTACCTGGCCGATAACCCAGAGTTCGGGGCGGTCTTCACCTACCACCTTTCCGGGGATTTTTCATCCGCAACCAAAGACCGTAAAAAGGCGGAAAAAGCACTAAATAAAAACAAGCAGAATGTTCCCTTCCCTGGATGGGATGCGCTGGATGACGAAAAACGCGAAAAGGCCGCTCAGGTATGGATTACCATCAGCGATGCCCAAGGCAACGTCATTCGCCACCTCAGAACCAAAGCTTCCAAAGGAAGTCACCGTCTGGCTTGGGATTTACGCCACGCTTCGACTTCGGCAATCAACCCAGACAGCAACCGAGGGCGTAACCGCGGAGGGCCCATGGTCACTCCTGGAACCTACACCGCGACCATGGCCTTAGAAGAAAACGGAAAGGTCACTCCTTTGAGCGGGCCCGTCAGCTTTGAGGTAAAGCCGATTCGCGAAGGTCTTTTAAAGGGGATGGATTATGCCACCTACAACCAGTTCCGTAAAGATTTTGCTGCTTTTGAGAGAAGTCTTTCGATGTTCAACGATAAATTAGATCAGGCCGAGAGTCGCTTGAAAGGGCTTCAGAAAGCCTTAGCGCGAACACCTGCTTCTCCTGCCGGATTGGCGGAGCGCATCAAGGCTGTTGAAGACGCCCTGTACGATCTCAACCACCGCACAGGAAACAGCGACGCTAAAGACGAAATCGGAGAGCGCAACCCAGGAGGATTATACAATCATTTCTTTGCGGCTTATAGAGGAATGAACACCTCTTACGGGCCCACCGCCATGCAACAAGCCCAATTTAAAATGGCCAAAGAGAGCTTGGCAGAGCTGCAAGCAGAGTTGAAGCCCATCACAGAACAATTACTTCCTGCCATTGAGCAACAAATGCAAGCTGCAGGAGCCCCTTACATCATGGGGCAACCCGATAACAACGAAAAATAAAACATGAAAAAACTGATATACTTACTTGCAGGAAGCTTCCTGGTACTCGCTTCCTGCAAGCAAGAAGCAAAAAAAGAAGAAAGCCCAGAGCCGATGGACAAAACCGAAAAACGCTTTGGAGGATTGGCCTTGTATACCGTACGTGATGCGATGGCAGAGGACCCAAGAGGCACCCTGAAAAAGGTAGCCGATATGGGCTATGCCTATATAGAAGCTGCCGGTTACGAAGACGGCAAGTACTATGGAATGGAACCCTTGGTATTTAAGGCCTATTTGGATTCTCTAGGATTGGAAGGGGTGAGTTCACACCAGTCCGCCATCACCTTGGAAAACGGAGAACAGATGCTAAAAGATGCCAAAGAGGCGGGCTTCAAGTATCTGGTTGTACCGATCCCTCCGATGGGTCACTTCTGGTACGACAACGAGACCCAGACCATGGGGATGAGTGGAACGGTAGAAGAAGTCAATTCTATCCTAAACACCCTGGGGAAACAGGCCCATGAGATTGGGATTGAACTCCTCTACCACAACCACGATTTTGAACTGCGTCCCAACGAGGATGGCGTGGTTCCAATGGATTACTTTATCGAAAATACCGACCCGAAGTACGTCAACTTCCAAATGGATTTGTTTTGGGCGGTAAAAGCCGGGGCAGACCCGATCGCTTACTTCGAAAAAGCTCCGGGACGAATCAAAGCTTGGCATATCAAGGACATGGATACCGAAGGCAAGTTTGCCCCGGTTGGCCAGGGAACAATTGACTTCGCTGCTATTCTTGCAGAGAAGTCCAAAGCTGGAATGGAATATTATTTTGTGGAGCAAGATCAGACCTGGGGTCTCGATCCATTGGAAGCTATAGCCATTAGCCGAAAGGGGTTAGAAAAACACGGGTTCGAATAAATTTTAAGCCTTAGGCGTAAGGTGGCTCTCGGTTCTCAGACCAAAAGAAAAAATTGTTCTGATGCCTAGGGCCACCTTTTTTTTGCTTTTGATTTTTGTTCTGCACGGATGCATTGAAGAAGATGTTCTCCAGGACCGCATAAACGAAAGACTCATCATCGACAATCCCGTCAGTGCCCTAGCGCCCTTAGGCACTCATCAACTAAGGGTTCGCTTTTTTGATAATGTCGGCGCAGAAGGACAATTGGCTGTGGAATACAACAGTTCCAATACCGATATCGCTCGCATCAGTAATAGCGGTTTAATCGAAGCCCTCGCCCGGGGCCAAACCACAATTCGAGTGACCGCTAATTCACCCGAAGGCGTTGAACTTTCGGATTCCTTTGACTTGGAAATCAATGAGGAGGGACAAACCCCAGAAGTTCAAGAAGGATTTGGAACGATTCGCACGACCAGCTCCTATATACTCGAAGGAGGATTTGTGGTTCGAGAACTTCCAGCGACGGGTTCCCTGCGCATCGAAATAGCCGAGGGCTATCGAGCAGACACCAATTTGCCAGGCCTCTACGTCTACTTAAGCAACAACCCTTCCTCCATCGCAAATGCGCTTGAAATTGGCCCAGTCGAAGTTTTTGCTGGTGCTCATCAATACACCATACCGAATACTGAACTCAACGACTACGCCTATCTCCTCTACTGGTGCAAACCCTTTGAAGTAAAAGTGGGCGACGGTCAAATAGAAACCGAATAATTCCACTCACATGAAAACAAATTCACTTTTGGCCGTACTGGCATTCTTGGTATTGCAATCCGCCTCCGCACAATGGGCACAAGGCAAAGGCAATGGTTACTTTAAATTGGGCGGTTGGCACCTGAATACAGACCAGCACTTTAGTGCTAGCGGAGATATCGATCCCAATGTGACCCGCAGTCAGACCTTTGTGAGTCTGTACACCGAATACGGCCTGGGAGAAAAGCTGGATGTCGTCGCTTACCTTCCCTTCTTTGCCAGAGCCACACGAAACAGTGTCTTGTCAGAAACTACAGGGCAGGAAATTACTCCTGGGGAAGACATCAATAGTGTCGGCGATTTGGAACTGGGACTGAACCTCAACGTACACAAAAGCGATCACTGGGCGGTCTCGACTCGCTTGATCTTCGGTATCCCCACCGGAGAAGATCAAGGCGGAAGCGACGGTAGTTTTCAAACCGGAGATGGGGAGTTCAACCAGTACCTTTCGGTTCTGGCGGGCTACAGCTTTAATATTCCCAACCGCATCTTTTATGCGAAGGCCCATTTTGGCTTCAACAACCGCACCCAAAACTTTTCTGATGAATTGCGTTTTGGTATCGAAAGTGGTCTTGGATTCTTCGAAGACAAGGTCTTGTTTATCGCTCGCATCAACGGAGTGGAGTCCTTGCAAAATGGCTCCTTGAATGCAGCAAACAGCGCCCAGGGCAACATCTTCGCCAACAATATTGAATACCTTTCTGTCGGTGGCGAACTCAACTATTTTCTGAACGATAATTGGGGCCTTAGTGTCGGTGTGGACGGAGCCTTTTCCGGACGCATCATTGCGGCCAACCCCTCCTTCAACGCAGGGGTGTTT
>CAZLGZ010000148.1:0-6558 GCA_964558965.1 uncultured Flavobacteriaceae bacterium | reverse complement strand
AGGCTTGGATTTTGTTCCATTGATAAAAAAAGAGCGTTTTCGGCCCTGCAATTTACGAAATACGCACTCAAATCACCGAAACATTAAGAAAAATATAGTCATTAAAGGACCGATTTTTATGCTCGAGCAGCTGCACCTGATCTTTGTACCTTTAACTCAAACTCTAGACCATGAAAACTGCCCCAGCAAAATGGATTCTCATTTTATCTCTTTTTGTATTCAGCGCCTGCGATGAACTGCAACAGGTCGTCAGCCAACTTCCCAACCAAGGTCCTGTAACAGAAGTAGAAATTGCCCAAGCGCTTAAAGCTGCACTCCAGCAAGGGATTGACCAAAGAGTATCAGGCTTGGCAACCGAAGGGGGTTACTTCAATAATCCCTTAGTTCGCATCGGACTGCCTTCCGATTTACAAAAAGTAGATAAAGCCCTTAGGGATATCGGACTGAGCAAATTGGCCGATGAAGGTCTTAAGGTCCTCAACCGCGCTGCAGAAGATGCCGTGAGTGAAGCCATACCCGTTTTTGTCGATGCCGTCAGTGGGATCACCTTTGCCGACGCTAAGAACATTCTCCTGGGCGACGAACTTGCTGCTACCACTTTTTTAGAAGGAAGAACCCGGCAAGAATTGTACAACCGTTTTTTGCCTATCATCCAAAGTTCCTTTGCCAAGGTAGGAGCTGATCGCATTTGGTCCGATCTGATCACCCGCTACAATAATATTCCCCTCACCAGAGATGTCAATCCGGATCTTTCGGCCTATGTAACGGGGGAAGCCCTTGGGGGTGTTTACAAAGTTATTGGAGAGGAAGAAAAAGAGATTCGCTCCAAGGTATCTGCTCGCGGCACCCGACTTTTACAAAAAGTTTTTGCGCTGCAAGACCAGAGAAATTAGGCAAAACACCCTCCTATTTTGACCCGTTTATCGAATCCTTGATAAAAAGACCGGGAAAACTGCAATAATTTTTCTGCGGGCACCGTTTGCTTTGTAAGCAACCCTGATTATAACCAATTCCTAAAAGTGACTTTTACTACTCCTTTATACGGTAGAAGGACTTTTGAACCGGATAATCTGAGTAAGCATTTTTGAGTTAGTTAGTTAAAAACCGGCCTTGATGGGCCGGTTTTTTTCTATACTAATTTCTTGTCTTAAAATGTAGGATTAGGAAGGATTCAGGCCCTTGAGGTAGCTGATAACCGTCTCATTAAAAACAGCAGGCTGTTCCACATTGACCACGTGCCCGCAATTCTCAATGACATGAAGCGAAGAAACTTGATGGGCATTGACCACTTTCTGAACACTAGGCAAAAAGAGGTAATCTTCCTCCCCCATCACATAAAGCGTAGGGATTTTAATATCGACTGAGCGGAAGAACCTCAACAGCGGATTGATTTCGGAAGTAAGCCTGAACCAGCGAATAAATTCTTTTTGGTAGAGCTTTTTGGCCTCTCGCACGAATAATGACCTCGACTCTCGGTGGTTCTTGTTTGGCATGATCACAAAAGCGAAGAACTTGTACAGCCAGAGGTACGGGACAACCGACTTAAAAAGAACACCCAAACGCATCAGGACCTGTGAACGGAAATTCAATTTCAGAATCGCCCCTCCCATGATCATGCTCTGCACGCGATCCGGGTAACGCTCCGCCAAATTTCGGATCAGGATGGTACCCAAGGAAATTCCAATAAAATGAGATTTTTCGATACCCTCGTGGTTAATTACCTCTACAATATCGTCTGTAATGGAGTCAAAGGTGTACTTATCGTTAAAAGCCTCCTTTAGATTGGGTTGTGAGTTTCCATGCCCGCGTAAATCGAGCAAAAGAATATTGAAGTGCTTTTTAAAATCACGCAGTTGCTTGAACCAAATGGTAGAACTGCCTCCAGCGCCGTGAACAAAAGTCACCCATTCATCGGACTGGGCATTGGGATAAACAGTGTAGTGGATCAAGCTTTATTTTTTGACAAATTACAACTTTTCTTACGAAGTGCTTTTTTCATTTTTTTCTCCGTTTTAGGTCTTTCTTCACAGGTATTGGCCTGGTTTTTGGATCAATAACCAATAAATCCGGTTCAGTAGCCAAGTAGGTATAGGGTACAACCCATTCCCCTGTACTACTTTTATAAGACCAAAATCTTACCGACATGTTACAACAAAATTGCAAAGTTGGGAATATTACCCCCATCGAAGGACTTAACGAAGCTTTTAGCATCCTGGAATCTCGTTACCAACACTTTAGTGAGCTTGCTGCCCGAAGCCTGAACAAGGATCCTCTTCGAGGAGAATTTTTTCAAGCCAAGGCTGAACAACTCAAAAAGTTATTAGACGAACTAGGGGTATAATCCTTTAAGAAAATACGTTTTGCTTCTTTAATTCTTCAGCCATTTGCTGTTGAAGTATCCGGGCTTGCTCTCCAGCCACTTGAGCGAAATTTTCCGCGCTCGAAGCGTAGATGATTCCTCGTGAACTGTTGACAAGGAGCCCGACTTCCTTATTCATTCCTGCTGCACAGACTTCATCTAATTTTCCACCCTGTGCACCAACACCGGGAATCAAAAGAAAACTCTCTGGTACAAGCTGTCTTATGCGTTTGAGGTATTCTGCCTTGGTTGCTCCCACCACATACATCAAGCGATCGCTATTGGAGTACGTCTGCGATGTGGTAAGTACTTCCTCAAAAAGAGGAGCCTCTTCCCGTGTGGTTTGAAAGTCTTTGGCGCCCTGATTAGAAGTCAATGCCAACAAAACACAAAACCGCTTTTCAAAAGCCAAAAAGGGTTCTACCGAATCTCGGCCCATATAAGGAGCCACCGTCACCGCATCACAATCCATTTGTTCAAAGAAGGCCCTTGCATACTGAGTCGCTGTATTGCCAATATCTCCTCGTTTTGCATCAGCAATAATGAAGTGATTTGGGCAGGTCTCGTTGAGATACGCTATGGTCTTCTCTAGAGATTGCCAGCCCGCAGCGCCCTGGGCTTCGAAGAAAGCCGTATTGGGTTTATACGCAACACAGTAGTCCTTGGTATGATCAATAATAGCCTTGCAAAAGGCAAAAAATGGATCTTCCATACCCCTCAAGTGTGCAGGAATCTTTTGCAAATCGGGGTCCAAGCCCACACAGAGGAAAGATGATTTTTCCTGAATTTGCTGAACGAGTTGTTCTTTGGTCATAGCCTAAATAAGATCTGAAGCCTCTTTTAACTTTTCGGTGTTTTCAACCAACATCAGTTCATCAATGATTTTCTGAATATCTCCATTGATGATGTTCTGTAAATCGTATAAGGTCAAGCCAATGCGGTGATCCGTCACCCGGCCTTGGGGGTAGTTGTAGGTGCGGATTTTGGCGGATCGGTCTCCACTGCTCACCTGGGAATTCCTTTTGGCCGCATCGGCCTCTTGCTTTTTAGCCAATTCCAAATCGTACAGACGAGAGCGAAGTACTTTAAACGCCTTTTCTTTGTTTTTGTGCTGAGACTTTTGGTCTTGGCACTGCGCTACCAATCCGGTAGGCACGTGGGTTAAACGCACTGCAGAGTAAGTGGTGTTTACCGACTGTCCTCCTGGTCCAGAAGAACAGAAGTAATCGATTCGAACATCCTTGGGGTCAATCTGTACATCGAAGTCTTCAGCCTCCGGAATTACCATGACCGTCGCAGCCGAGGTATGGACGCGACCCTGGGTCTCGGTTTGAGGCACCCGTTGCACTCGGTGCACTCCGGCTTCGAACTTGAGGGTACCGTAAACATCTTCCCCACTGACTTCAAAATGGATTTCTTTATAACCGCCACTTGTCCCCTCAGAAAGGTCCATGATGTTGGTTTTCCAACCTTTGGATTCGCAGTATTTGGTATACATCCGGAAGAGGTCACCTGCAAAGATACTGGCCTCATCGCCTCCAGTTCCCGCACGAATTTCCATGACGACATCCTTCTCATCTTCTGGGTCTTTGGGAATAAGGAGGTATTTGATTTCTTCTTCGAGTTGTGGGAGAGATTCCTTGGCCTCATCCAGTTGCATCTTGGCCATCTCCACCATTTCGGCATCGCTGCCATCCGAAAGAATCTCTTCCGCTTCTTCTAAATTGGCGAGCACTTCCAAATACTCTTTGCGCTTATCCACCATCTTCTTGAGATCCTTGTACTCTTTATTGAGTTTGACGTACCTCTTCTGGTCTGCGATGATATCGGGCTGAATGATTAGATCAGCTACCTCATCAAAGCGCTGTTGTATAATATTGAGTTTGTCGATCATGCCGTGAAATCTGTCCGGAGGGCGAATTTACAGCTTTTTGGCCTTATGCCTAGACCTCTAAATCCGTCCTTTATTGACAATAAACCAAAAGTTACGAAAAGGCTAGCGGTAGTCGAATTGACCAAAAGCGCTTTTTATCGTCAAGCTTTTAGCATCGGAAGCTTCCACCCGACCAATGCGCTGTGCAGGGATTCCGAAGCTTTCTGAAATCGCGATGAGTTGATCCGCAACTTCCTCAGGCACATAGTACTCCATTCGGTGACCGCAGTTGAAGACCTGGTACATTTCTTTCATCGCTGTACCCGATTCTTCTGAAATCATTTGGAAGAGCGGTGGTAAGTCAAAAAGGTTGTCCTTAACCACATGCCCCTTCTCTAAAAAGTGTAAAATCTTGGTCTGGGCACCCCCACTGCAATGCACCATCCCGTGGATATGCTGAGTCCCAATCTCATCGATGACTTTCTTTGCAACAGGTGCGTAAGTTCGGGTTGGAGAAAGAACCAATTTTCCGGCGTCCAAAGGAGTTCCTGAGACTTGCTCCGTCAATCGACGGGAACCGGTATACACCAAATCTTGAGGAACACTGGGATCAAAACTCTCGGGGTATTTGGCGGCCAGGTCCTTGACAAAGACATCGTGTCTTGCCGAAGTCAGACCATTACTTCCCATTCCGCCATTGTACTCCTTCTCGTAAGTGGCCTGGCCATCGGAAGCCAGCCCCACAATCACATCTCCTGGGCGAATATTGGCATTGTCGATCACCTGGTTCCGATTGATACGGGCTACAACCGTGCTATCGACAATAATGGTTCTGACCAAATCTCCGACATCAGCGGTCTCCCCACCAGTGCTGTAAATCTGCACTCCAAAGGAAGCAAGTTCCTCAATCAATTCCTCTGTTCCCTCGATAATGGCTTTGATCACCTCCCCTGGGATCAGATTTTTGTTTCGGCCAATGGTGGAAGACAATAAGATTTGATCCGTTACCCCAACACAGAGTAAGTCGTCCAGATTCATGACCAGGGCATCCTGAGCAATCCCCTTCCAAACCGATAAATCACCGGTTTCTTTCCAATACATATAAGCCAGAGAACTCTTGGTACCGGCCCCATCGGCATGCATAACCAAAGCTGCCTCCGGATCGGCGGTTAAATAATCGGGCACGATCTTGCAGAAAGCCTTAGGATAAAGGCCTTTGTCTATGTTCTTGATCGCTGCGTGCACATCTTCCTTCGAGGCCGAAACCCCGCGTTGCGCATACCTACCATCTGCCGCTTGGCTCATATGATTTTCTGTTTTGCGCAAAAGTAAATGAATTTCAGAGAGTCGCGAACCAGTATAGGTTTGTTTAGGCTTCCGATTTTCTCATTTTATTGAGCATTTTACTAGAAAACTTCAAATGGGATCAAGCCTAAAATCCGATGTTGATAAAATTTAATCGAATCTACGTCAGGAAACTATTTTTTTTACCAAATCGTCTAATTTAGACGACTTTAAGAATCAAAGATTGACGCAAAATGAGCAAATCTAAATTAGAGTATATCTGGCTGGATGGTTACGTACCAACCCAGGAATTGAGAAGTAAAACAAAAATTATTGAGGACTTCGACGGGAAGCTAGAAAGCTGCCCAATGTGGTCTTTTGATGGGAGTTCTACCCTACAGGCAGAAGGAAATTCTTCAGACTGCTTGTTGAAACCCGTAGCGATTTACCCCGATCCGGATCGTTTGAATGGATTTTTGGTAATGACCGAGGTACTAAACCCCGATGGAACACCTCACGCCTCTAACCACAGAGCACAAATCGATGACGATGACAACGATTTCTGGTTTGGATTCGAGCAAGAGTACTTCCTTATGGATACCGAAACCGATCTTCCTCTAGGGTTCCCACGCGGCGGTTTCCCTGGACCACAGGGTCAGTACTACTGTTCTGTAGGTGGACGATACACCTGGGGTCGTGACTTCGTAGAAGAACACTTGGATCTTTGCCTTGAAGCAGGATTGAACATCGAGGGGATCAACCAGGAAGTTGCTCCAGGACAGTGGGAGTTCCAAAACTTCGCCAAGGGCGCGAAGAAAGCTGGTGATGAATTGTGGGTAGCTCGTTACCTCCTCAACCGCATCACAGAGAAGTATGGATACTACATTGAATTACACCCAAAGCCCGTAACAGGTGATTGGAATGGTAGTGGTATGCACGCCAACTTCTCCAATAGCACTTTGAGAACGGCTGGAAACAAAGAAACCTATGAGCAGATTTGTGAAGCCTTCCGCCCGGTTGCTGCTGAGCACATTGCTGTCTA
>CAZLGZ010000147.1:0-6579 GCA_964558965.1 uncultured Flavobacteriaceae bacterium | reverse complement strand
ACTTATCGAAAATGTCTGGCATCCAGTACCAGCTGGGGCCCATGTCGAATGTGAACCCTTCTTTTTTAAACTGTCGAGCCCGACCTCCAAGCGTTGGGTTTTTCTCAAAAACTTGAACAGAATGGCCCGCTTTAGCTAAGTGACAAGCCGCCGAAAGCGAGGAAAACCCTGATCCTATAATTCCAATTTGTGCCATAAAAGTTACAAGGCATCGGCCAGCTGCTCGATGGAGTTGAAGGTTCGAATTTCTTCAGGTAAGGATTGACCAGCGAGGTGCTGGATTTGGTACCCCAGTATCCACAATTCGCAATTGCCGGAAGAGAAGAGGTACTTTTTGAAGTCCTGCATGTATTCCACAATACCGTCTTTGGTTGGGCTTACTGTAAAGTAGCTCACAAAACAGATATTGTCGTAGTATTTCATAAGATCCACTAGACTTTCCATGGGCATGGATTGTCCAAGATAAATGGTCTTGTATCCCCTTAATGCGATTTCGTAGTTCACAAAGAGCAAACCGATTTCGTGAATCTCGTTTTCAGGGAGGTAGAGGGCAAATACTTTATCCTTTTTGGAAGGCTCCAACATTTGGAGTTTCTCGGTATGGATAAATATCTTTTGTTTGATTAGGTGGGTGATGAAGTGTTCGTGGGAAGGGCTGATGGTGTCGGTTTGCCAGAGCAATCCAAGTTCATTCAGCAAGGGAACAAAAACTTCGGTAAAAATTTCGCGGAAAGACCGCTCAGCCAGCAAGCTGTTGTAGGTATTGTAGAATTGGGTGGAGTCAAAATTGACCATCGCCAGTTTAAAGGCATTGATGGCGTGGTTCTTTTCGCTGTTCTTTGAAATGATTTCGTGAACGATAACCGGGATTTCACTTTCTGGGATCTTAGCAATCTTTGAAATTTTGTACCCGTTGTTGTAAAGCAAGGTGACATTCAACAGTTTTTGCAGGCTCTGCAAGCTGTAGGTTCGAATGTTGGTGCTGGTCCGCTCAGGCGAAAGAAGATTGTAGCGCTTCTCCCAAATACGGATGGTGTGCGCCTTGATTCCTGAAAGGTTTTCCAGGTCTCGAATACTGAAATTCTTCTTTACATTGTTCATTCTTTGCGTCAAAGAGTTAAACAAATTTACAATATAAAACAGTTAGGGGTCCCAAACAAGCGTTAAAATTTGCTTTTTAGCTGAAAATCTGTGTGTTACAAAGGGATTTTGTGGAATGATCTAAGTGCCCACGACTGGAGTCGAACCAGCACGTCCTTGCGAACACTACCCCCTCAAGGTAGCGCGTCTACCAATTCCGCCACGTGGGCCTGAAGATCATTAAATACCGTCTTGGTTTTGAGGAACTACGTTCTTGTAGTAGGGATAAAACCGAACGGGTTTTTGGAGCCGCGAAGATAAAACAAAGTGAATGAATTCCACAAATAATCTAGGCAGGAGATTCGCTTGAAGAAAAGAATCTTAAAGCCCTAACTTTAGGGAAATCAAGCCATCTATAGCATGTTAAAATTTTTCCGTCGAATCCGTCAAAAATTACTACGCGAAAACCGCTTCACTAAATACCTTCTTTATGCTGTAGGGGAGATTGTTTTGGTGGTTATCGGCATATTGATCGCTCTTCAAATCAATAACTGGAATGAATACAAGAAAAATAAGGCCTTTGAAAAGGAAATTTTAGAACAATTGAGCGCGAACCTGATCAAAGACAAATTAACCTTGCAGGATATCACGTCCAACTTTGATGCAGCAGTAAATTCTACCCAAAAGATATTAGGGAGTAATTGGAGTCCAATGGAACAGGACAGTCTTAAATACTGGCTAGGGGATGTTATTCAATTTGATCGTTTTCAACCCCTGACCAATGCTTATGAAGTGGCGAAATCCAAGGGGCTGGATTTAATTTCGAATAAACAGCTCCGCTTTTTATTGGGTACTTATTACGATGATGCATCCAAGCATGCTGTAAAATCTATTGAAGATATTGAAAGAGTATTTAGCGGCCATTGGGTGCCCTTTATGCAAAAAGAAGGCTTGGATTTTAAATATAAGCATTATGTCGTCGTGAAGGATTACACTGTTTTTGTAGAAGAGACAGATGCTAAAGGTGTTCTAAGACTTAACCAGGACAATTACAGATCAGGTTCGGACAGGATTAAAAGGGTTATTGCTATAATTGAAAAATTACAAGCCTTGATCAAGGAAGAACTCGATACGTTTTAAGGGATCTTAAAAGAACTTAAATCAATACAAACAAAAAAGTCTGTAAAGGACTTTACAGACTTTAATCAATGATTTTTGAAGTGACCTGACTGGGGCTCGAACCCAGGACCCTCTCCTTAAAAGGGAGATGCTCTACCAACTGAGCTATCAGGTCATAATTTGGTACCCTAGAGTACCGGATTTCCATTAAGAGGGTGCAAATATAAAGCCTTAAATTGATTAATCAAGGGAGGAAAGCAATAAATTTGAAAATTCAAATAAAAGCTGCCTAATGTCAGAAATCATTGCTCTTTTGGGATACATGGGATCCGGAAAATCGACCCTTGGTAAAGCCTTGGCTACCAGTCTGGAATTGCCTTTTCGGGATTTGGATGACCAGATTGAAGCGCATGCTGGAAGCAGTATAAAAGAACTCTTTGCGGCAGGAGGCGAAATCGCTTTTCGCAAACTAGAAACTCAGGTATTAACCGAGGAAGTCCAAAGAGAGGAGGGGCAGGTACTGGCCTTAGGAGGGGGTACCCCTTGTTATGGGCAGAATCTCGATATCCTGCACAAGGCCGGAGTAAAAACGGTCTACTTGAAGTTGTCTTTGGTTACTTTGCTTGAGCGCTTAAAGCGGGGGCAAGCCAAACGACCCCTTATTGCTCATTTAACAGAAGAACAATTGGAAGAATTTATTCGCAAACACCTTTTCGAGCGTCAGTTTTATTACAACCAGGCGTCCTGTGTGGTGGATGTGGATGGTTTGAGCGTAGAACAGGCGGTGGAGCGGATTGCGCGTACATGCCTTTACTCTAAATAGACGCCAAATTTCTTTCCTTTTAGATCGACTTGCACGTGTTCTTGTAGGGAGGTCGATAGGGAAATGCCTTTGAAATCAGCCTTAACCGGGTATTTTTTGTGGTTGCGATTCACCATCACAGCTGTTTTCAGTTGTTTTACCGGAATTTGCAGAAAGTGAAGTACCCCATAAATTAAGGTGGTTCCTGAATTCAAAACATCATCGACCAGCACGACGGACTTCCCTTTGATTTGTTCTGCTGATAGGCTGGTCGTTATTGGAGCAGCCAGGGGATTTTCTTTATTGATGATCACTTCACAGGCCAAAATTTCAGCATCCGTGATATCTGATAACAATTGTTGAAGCTTCTTGGCGAACAATTGCCCTCCTCCAGTTATACCTGCAATGACAAGTACCTTCTCATTGACATTGGCCTCATAAATTTGGTAGGCTATGCGTCGAATCTTGTGTTCTACTTCGGCGTGCTGTAGTATTTGATTTTTCATAGGTGCTTCTTAGTCCTCTTGTTCGGTATTTGGTTCTCCTTCATCCAGGTATTCGTCTATATCTCTGCGGTCCTTTTTAGTAGGTCGTCCCATTCCTTTTTTCCGGTAGTGTTCTCTGGCTAACAACTGAATTTCTCGGTGCTGGAAAGCCTCTGCAGAGGTGGTGTCCAGGCGGTAGAGGCCGGTTTGCTTCGCTGAAACGCGACTCGCTGGAATTTCCAAAACCGTCAAACTCATATCCACCTGATCTTTCCGCAATTGGATCTTGTCTTGCGGAAAAATTTCACGAGAAGGTTTGACGACTTGCTCGTTCACTTTGATGAGCCCTTTTTTACAAGCGGTTGTCGCCTGATTCCGGGTTTTAAAGTAGCGGGTACACCACAAAAATTTATCAATGCGCACGGGCTACAAATCTTTGTTAAACACCTCACAAAAATAGGCTAAAATTGTATCTTGCGACCTTGTATATATTGCAGATACTATGGTAATAAAGAGAGTGCTTATACTATTCGGATTGGCTTTGGTCGCTGTTTCCTGCGGAAACGACGACAATGGTATTGTTACGGTACCACCGAGGTTATTGTCTGAGGTTGCACCCGAAAACGATGACGAAATTCAGGAATTTCTGTCCACCCACTTTTACAATTACGAGGAATTTCAAAATCCACCTGCTGGATTTGACTTTCGTATTGTAATTGATACCATTGCCGGGGAGAACAGCGATAAAATTCCACTCTCACAGCAAGTCACCAGCGCAACAGTAAATGTTTCTGCTACGGAGTTTGCTTTGGAAGACGGGGAAGAGGATATTCCTCATACCTATTATTATTTAGTCGCACGCGAAGGAGTAGGGGCGTATCCCTCTGAGGCGGATTCGACTTTTGTCCGCTACCAGGGAATTACTTTGGATAAGCGTGTCTTTGATGGAGCAACGGAAACAGCCACTTGGTTTGATTTGGCTCAGATTCAAGCGCCTTTGGAAGGATTTCGTGGATTCTCTGTGGGGATGCAACACTTTAGAACAGGAGGAGCGCCAATCATTAACCCAGATGGAACTTTTTCTGTAGAGGATTATGGAGTAGGGATGTTCATCTTTCCTTCCGGTTTGGGTTCATTCAATAGCTTCTTTGGAGGAATCCCTCAGTATGCGCCGCTTATCTTTACGGTAGAACTTTTCGCTTACAACCAGACCGATCACGACGGAGATGGTATTCCATCGATTATGGAGGATTTGAATGGTAATGGCTTCCTATACGACGATAATACGGACGAAGACGAAGAGACCAATACGCTGCGTATTTCGAATTTCCTCGACTTCGATGACGATAATGATGGTACTCCTACACGCGATGAGATAGACTTCGATGGGGAGGGTAATCCCGTGTTTAGGGATACCGATGGCGACGGGGTTTTTGATCACCTCGATCCGGACACCAATTAAAAAGAAAAGCCCGCAATTGCGGGCTTTTTTTATATCAAAATAGGACGTCTTAGTTGCCTGGTTTCAAACGATAAGACAAACTAAAGATTACCTGATCAGGTCGGGTATCTACACGTCCTGAAGTGTCCAGAATATTGGAATTGATGAAGTTCACTTCATTTTCTGTGAATCCTCTTTCGTAGCGTACTTCCAGACCCAAACGTCCTAGGTTTACACCTAAGCCTAGGTTTGCGCCCACAGTGAAGTCCTTTTCGACGTCCGAGACGCTTACGTCGCGAATTTCACCATTGATGATGTATTGAAAAGAAGGGCCTGCAAAGGCGTGTAATGGGCCGAATACTTTAACCCCTAACAAAACAGGAATATCCAGTTTGCTGATTTTCAGATCTCCTGAATCATAGGTCGAGCTAATACGGGTATACACCAGCTCTGGGCGAAGGTAAATGCGGTTACCCAATTTACCGTAGATACCCAAGTGGTACCCTACAGCGCGATCCGGATCCTCAGCAGCCGCTGTGGCGTCCGAGAAGAAATTACCATTTCCGTTGTAGTTTAAACCTCCCTTGATTCCCCATCCAGTTCCGGATTGGGCCATCGCAAATGAGGCCACCAGCGCGAAGGCTAGCGATAAGATTGATTTTTGAAACATAGGTTCTCTATTTGTGACCGTATTGGTCGGTTGAACATTATTGCGCTTTGCGCTTGATTACCTTGAGAACGGCAGCCTCAATAGCTTTATTATTTAGGCCGTATTTCTCCATGAGTTGAGCGGGGGTTCCACTTTCACCAAAGGTATCTTGCGTAGCGACAAACTCCTGAGGAGTCGGCAAATGCTGTGCCAAAGTGCGAGACACACTTTCTCCAAGACCCCCTAAGAAGTTGTGTTCTTCGCAACTTACAACACATCCTGTCTTGCGAGCTGATCGAACAAGTGCATCTTCGTCAAGAGGTTTAATTGTATGGATATTGATTACTTCGGCCGAAATTCCTTGATTAGCCAGGTTTTCAGCAGCGATAAGGGCTTCCCAGACCAAGTGTCCTGTGGCCACCAAAGTCACATCTGTTCCTTCTTGCAAGGTCAAGGCCTTACCAATTTCAAAGACCTGATCCGGCGCGGTAAAGTTGGCCACTTTTGGTCTTCCGAACCGCAAGTATACCGGTCCGTGCCAATCCGCAATGGCCAGGGTAGCGGCCTTTGTTTGGTTAAAGTCACAAGGGTTGATCACGGTCATCCCAGGCAACATCTTCATCAAGCCAATGTCTTCCAGTATTTGGTGTGTCGCACCATCTTCCCCCAAGGTGATACCAGCGTGAGAGGCACAAATTTTCACGTTTTTGTCGGAGTAGGCGATGGATTGGCGAATCTGATCGTATACCCGACCTGTGGAAAAGTTGGCGAAGGTTCCGGTAAAGGGAATGTAGCCACCGATGGTCAAGCCTGCGGCAATGCCCATCATATTGGCCTCCGCGATTCCGACCTGGAAAAATCGCTCGGGATTCTCGTCAATAAAAGTTTGAATTTTTAGCGAGCCAACTAGGTCAGCACAAAGGGCGACCACTTTAGGGTTGGTTCTACCCAGTTCTGTCATTCCGGCTCCGTAGCCGCTTCGGGTGTCTTGTTTACCTTGATC
>CAZLGZ010000146.1:0-6625 GCA_964558965.1 uncultured Flavobacteriaceae bacterium | reverse complement strand
AGTTGGTGCTGTTGGATGTATTCATCGAGATCTCGGCTTAACACCCCGTAGTCAAACTCCTCAGAATGAAAGCTTCGGCCGTGATTGCGCTGGTCAATCAAGTGAACTTCAAAGCCTTCTTTCGCCCATTGAAGACCGTGGGATTTCCAGTTGTCAGACATGCCTAAAAACCCATGGAGGACCAACAGGGGTTGTCCTTGACCGAGTATTTGAGAGTGAAGCGTGCTCATTCGGTATCGCTTTTAAGTCGGTTGAGGTACATGCGTACCACATTTTCCAGTCCTTTTTCTATGGATTCGCAGATCAGTGCATGGCCAATAGAGACCTCCAATAACTCGGGGATATGCTCTGCAAAAAAGGCAATGTTCTCCAGGTTGAGGTCGTGCCCCGCGTTTACGCCAATACCCTGTCTTTGCGCTTCCAGGGCGGTTTCGCGATAGGGATGAATGGCCTTTTCTCTGTCTTGGCCAAACTGACTGGCGTAGCCTTCGGTGTAGAGTTCAATTCGATCTGCTCCTGTCTTTACGGCCCCTGTGATGAGGGCGGGGTCAGGATCTAAAAAGATCGAAGTCCGAATGCCCGCTTCTTTGAACTGCCCAATAACGTCTTGCAAAAATCCCTGATGTGTGTTGACATCCCAACCGTGATCGGAGGTCAGAGCATCGGGCCCATCAGGAACCAAGGTGACCTGCGTAGGCTTGATTTTTAAGACCATTTCTAAAAAAGAGGGGATGGGGTTTCCTTCGATATTGTATTCGGTGTGGACGATGGGTTTGAGATCATAGGCGTCCTGGTATCGGATGTGGCGCTGATCCGGGCGGGGGTGGATGGTGATTCCTTCTGCCCCGTATTCCTGAATTCTGGTAGCGGTAAGCAATAGATCCGGGGTGTTTCCTCCTCGTGCATTTCGCAGGGTGGCCCATTTATTGATGTTTACACTGAGTCGAGTCATAAAGTTATCCTTACAAACCGCAAAAATACGCAGGCTCCCCGTATATTTACCCTGCTAAAATTGTAATTTGAGATTATGAATCTGCCGCAGCACATCCTCAATACCCTTCCGGTGTTCGAAATCGAGCAAACGCTCGATGGGGTGATCTCGTTTTTCGAGGACACCTCCTTTTCGCATGTGGCTGTGACGGAGGACGGACGCTTTATTGGGCTGCTGCCCGAAAACGACCTCGCCTGTTTTGATCCCGAAAAAAGCATCCGGGACTTTCGGGAATCTCTTGAGGTGTTTGCGGTGAACAAAGACACTTCCTGGTTGGATATTTTGGAGGAGTTTTCTCGTCATGAAGCCAATATTGTACCTGTGGTGGATCTAAATCAAAGGGTGCAGGGGTATTACGACCTCAATGAAGTGGTCGGGGTATTTATCGATACCCCTTTTTTTAGAGAGCCTGGAGGAATCTTGGTTATTGCGACTGGGCTAAAGGATTACTCTTTCAGTGAAATTGCTCAGATTGTAGAGAGCAACAATACCCGCATCCTGGGGGCTTTTATCTCGGGCATGCAAAATGATGTGGTACAGTTGACCATGAAACTGGGGTCCGAAAACCTGAATGAGGTGATTCAGACCTTCCGCCGATACAACTACAGCATTCTCTTTGGTAATAACGACGATCAGTTTTTGGAAGACCTGAAACAACGTTCGGATTACCTCGACAAATACTTAAATGTATAATGAAGGTCGCTCTATTTTCTCAGCTTATTCAACCCGAAGATATTCCTTGGGTGATGCAAATGATTGAGGAATTGGATTTGCAGGAAGCCGAAATCCATATGGATCGGGATTTCTATCAGCAGATTCAACGTGAAACGGTAGTGCGCAAGCTGCCTACCTTTACCCTGGACTCCGGATTGGATTCGAGTTTTGATCTTTTTGTTAGTTTCGGAGGTGATGGTACCATGCTGAGAGCGGTTACCTATGTAAGGGAGTTTGGAATTCCCATGGTTGGGGTCAATACCGGTCGTCTTGGGTTTTTGTCCACCTTTAAAAGGGAGGAAGTACGAGAGCTGGTGCAAGGCTTTAAGGCCGGTGCGTATAAGGTAGGAAACCGATCTCTTGTTGCCTTAGCCCCGGGTCAATTGGACGGTGCTTTTGGAGACCTTCAATTTGCCTTGAACGAAATCACGGTCAGCCGCAAAGACACGACCTCGATGATTACCGTAGAGACTTATTTGGATGGAGAATACCTCACTTCTTATTGGGCAGACGGTTTGATTATTGCAACACCAACGGGATCTACCGGGTATTCCTTAAGTTGTGGAGGTCCGGTGATTGCTCCTTCAGCCCGATCCTTTGTGTTAACACCTATAGCGCCGCATAACCTCAATGCGCGGCCCTTGGTTATTTCGGATGAAACTGAAATCCGAATCCGGGTCTCCGGGCGAGAAGATAATCATCTGGTTTCTTTGGATTCGCGCATCGTTACGGTGCCTAATGGCCAAGAATTGGTCATCAAAAAAGCCGATTTTACCTTGCCCATGCTGGAGTATCAAAGCGGAAGCTTTTTCAATACATTGCGCTCCAAATTGCTCTGGGGACAGGACCAACGAAACTAGTGGGTATTCTCTCTTAAAAATCCCTTCAAATCAGACAATATTTTGCCGCTTTCGATGTTTTACTCAAGGAACACAATATGACCTGTCTACACCTGGTCCACGACCTGGGTCGTATTTGCACAATGCGTATATGAGAATTACTGTTGCCCTTTTATTATTGTTCACTGTTTCGGCCAGTGCCCAAACCTTCGAAATCGGAGGATTTTTTGGTGGTGCCAATGCTATTGGTGATGTAGGGAGAACGAATTATGTCGATCCCGAGGGTTTGGCTTTTGGAGCAATCTTCAAGTGGAACAAGAGTAAGCGCTACGCCTGGAGGGCGAGTATGACGCGTGCCAACCTCATTTTTGACGACACACGGTCTAGCCTGGCATCCAGACGAGCTCGCGGTTATAGAGTAAACAACACCATTGTCGAGTATTCTGCTGGACTGGAATTTCATTTTTGGGAATACAACCTGCATAAATTGGGGCCGGCTTTTACACCTTATTTATATACGGGAGTAACCTATTTTCGGTATGACTACAATTATATTGACGGTACTCCGCCCAATGAATTACGCATTTTAGACCAGCGTGATGGCTCATTTGCGATACCAATGGTTGTCGGAGGCAAAGTGCGTATCAATCAATTTCTTATCTTGGGGGCCGAAATTGGGGCCCGGTATACGCTAACTGACAACCTGGATGCCAGTAATCCTGAAGGTTCAAACTTTGAATCGTTCCGTTTTGGAAATTTTTTCAGTGATGATTGGTATGTTTTTTCCGGCGTTTCTTTAACCTATACCTTTGGCCGGAAACCATGCCGAGACTGTTTTGAATGAAGTAAGGAAAACCCTGGCAGATGTCCAGGAATCAGGAAGACCGAAACATATTGCGATCATTATGGATGGCAATGGTCGTTGGGCTAAACAGCGCGGCAAGCTTCGCGTTTTTGGGCATGAGAACGGTGTGGAAGCCGTTCGCAAAACAGTGGAGAACTGTGCCCGTCTAGAAATAGACTACCTCACCCTCTACGCATTTTCTACCGAGAATTGGAACCGCCCCAAGCTGGAGGTGGAGACTTTGATGCGTCTGTTGGTGGCTTCTTTAAGAAGAGAGCTAAAAACCTTAACAGAAAATAACATAAAACTCAATGCGATCGGAAGAATCGATTCTTTGCCGGACAGGGTTCACAAAGAATTGAAAGAGGTGATCGAAAAGACCAGTTCCCACACGGGAACCACCTTGACACTGGCTTTGAGCTATGGATCTCGCGAAGAGCTGAAAACAGCAGTAAAAACGCTTTGTTCCAAAGTTAAAAATAACCTAATTTCGCCCGATCATATTGACGAAACAATTATTAATAATCATCTTTACACGCATGACCTCCCAGACGTGGATCTGTTGATTCGCACTAGTGGTGAGCACAGAATTAGCAACTTCCTGCTTTGGCAGATTGCTTACGCGGAGTTGTATTTTGTGGATGCTTTTTGGCCAGATTTTGAAGAGCATCATTTAGTGGAGGCGATTATGAATTACCAAAATAGGGAACGACGATTTGGAAAAACTAGTGAACAGTTGGATTCGGCAGACCGAACTATTCCGCTCTCCGAGTAAATTATTACTCCTTCTTTTATTCATAACCCAGATCGCTTTTCCTCAGGATGCCAGCCTGGGTCAAGGCAAGGAATACACCCTTGCGGGAATTTCTGTAACCGGTCTTCAGAGTTATAATGAGCAAACAGTTAAAACCTTTACCGGTCTTACCGTTGGGCAGCGACTAACCATTCCAGGGGAAGAAATCGCGAACGTTATCAAGAAATTGTGGAAGCTGGATCTCTTTTCTGATGTTGAGATCTACCAAACCAAAGTCGAAGGCGATAAAATTTGGTTGGAGCTGAGCATTCGCGAAAGACCTACCCTTACCGATGTTACTGTATATGGTGTTAAGAAGAGAAAGATCGAGGACATCATCAACGAGACGGATCTGAAAAAGGGGAAGAAGCTGACGGAAAGCCTGATTGCCAATACCCGCAACTACCTCGTTAATAAATACCGCAAGCAAGGCTACCTCAATGCCAGTGCTACCATCGTTACCAAGCCCGATACCTCCGCAGTCAATGCCCGCAGCATGGTCATCAATGTGAAAAAAGGCGAAAAGGTCAAGATTTCGTCTATTCATATTGAGGGGAACGAAAAGTTGTCCGACAAACTCTTGCGCAGTGGTAAGGGTTTGAAGAAAACCAAGAAGAAAAAGTTCTACCGCTTCTGGAAGAAGTCCAAATACATTGAGGCGGATTACGAAGAAGATTTAAAGAATATCGTCGACACTTATGCGGAGCGTGGGTACCGAGATGCCCGTATTCTCTCCGATACCTTTGTCAAGGTTGATGAAAACAATATTGAACTCCGTCTAAAGCTGGAGGAAGGTGATCGCTATTACTTTGGTGATATTGACTTCGTGGGTAACAGTGTTTATTCTGATCGACAGTTGCGTCAAATCCTCGGAATTCAGAAAGGAGATCCTTATAATGGCGTCTTGTTAAAGGAGCGTATTGCTGATCAGAGCAAGCCCGATGCCCAGGACATTACGAACCAGTACCAGAACAACGGGTACCTCTTTTCGCAAATTAACCCTGTTGAGGTTTCGGCGATCAATGATACCATTGATTTTGAAATTCGCATTATCGAAGGAAAAGAAACCTTCTTGGATCACATCGTGGTGGAGGGTAACGACAAGACCAATGACCACGTGATTTACCGTTCGCTAAGAACGACGCCTGGTCAGAAGTACAGCAAAGACGCTATTGTACGTACCATTCGTGAATTGGGTCAGCTCGGTTTCTTTGATGCTGAACAAATTGCTCCAGACATTCAGAACCCCAACCCGAATACAGGAACGGTAGACATCAAGTACAACCTGGTAGAATCGGGATCCAGTCAAATCGAACTCCAAGGTGGAGTCGGGGGTGGAGGATTCATCGGAACCCTTGGACTGTCTTTTAACAACTTCTCTATTCAAAACATTTTTGACGGAAAATCGTATCAGCCTGTACCGATGGGGGATGGACAGACTTTCTCCTTGCGTTTGCAGGCGAGTCGTACCTTCCGCGTCTACAGTTTGAACTTTGCGGAGCCTTGGTTAGGAGGCAAGAAACCGGTCGGATTCAACTTATCCTTCCAGAGAACACAGCAGTTTGCTTCGAATTTCCGAAACGGTCGAATCGATGTAGATAAAAGTCGTGGATTCTCGATTACGGGGATCTCTGCTGGATTGTCTAAGCGTCTGCAGTGGCCGGATGACTACTTCTCGATTTCGCACGGAGTTTCTTATCAGTACTACGATTTCAACAACTTCAACAACGGTCTGTTCAACTTCGGTAACGGTAGTTCGAATTCCCTAACCTATACTTTAGGAATCGCCCGTAGCTCACAAGGTCCGAGTAGAATTTTCCCCATCAGTGGATCCAATTTCAACCTGACGGCTAAATTTACACCGCCTTACTCCCTGTTCTCCGGAAAGGACTTCAAGGCGATTCGCGATGAGATTGAAGAAGTTTCCTTGGAATTACTGGAGATCGGGCCAACCGATCCAGCTGCGCCTGCCTTGGGTGCTCGCTTGGAAGCCTTAGAAGAAGAGCGTTTTAAACTCCTCGAATTCTTCAAGATCAAATTCAAAGGAGATTGGTATTCACGAATCACTGGAAAACTCGTCTTGAGAACCAATGCTGAGTTTGGTTTCTTAGGAAACTACAACAACGATATCGGGGATGTTCCCTTTGAGCGTTTCTTCGTCGGAGGAGACGGTCTGGGTAACTTTACACTCGATGGACGTGACGTTATTCAGTTGCGTGGATACGAAAACAGTTCCCTTACTCCATTTAGTACCAACCCGATTACCGGACGTTTGGAACAGGATGGTGGAACGATTTATAATAAATTTTCTATGGAGTTGAGGTATCCATTTACCTTAAAACCCACCGCCTCCATTTACGGTCTGGCCTTTTTAGAAGCTGGAAATTCGTTCAACAATTTTAATGAGTTTAATCCGTTTGAATTGAAACGATCTGCCGGAATGG
>CAZLGZ010000145.1:0-6637 GCA_964558965.1 uncultured Flavobacteriaceae bacterium | reverse complement strand
TTGAAATTCAGCACTTCTTTAAGTCTATTCCTACTTATTCTAAATTGCTTGAACTGCAACAAAAATTGCAGTAAAAATTGGGTCTTGGTAAAATGAAAAAACATCAACAGAAAAATTGCAGGCTCCAGTAATAGATTTTGAAAAAAGTAACTCAAACCAAATAGGGATAAACACAATAGGATTAACTGAAAAAAAAGAGCAGAATAAACCGGTTTCAACCACGATTTGTTCTTTAGGTTTACCTCTGATTGACTAGCGCTTTTTAAGAAGTCCTTCCATAGATTGAATATATCGGAATGGCTCAACCCGCTTTTATAAAACAAGCGATAACAACTTTTACTTAATTGACCATTTTCGTTTGTCTCCCCTGATAGAGTTAATAAACGTTGCATTCCTGTCGTTTGGAGGATAATCATGCCGACCAAAAAACTCAATAAGAGCAGTCGAGAATCCAAATGATTCAAAAGCAAGCTGAGACATAACCAAAGGAAAAGGTTCCAAGGAAGATCGATTAGGAGTCTTTCTGAAAAACCAACGAATTGAAACACATCATTCATCCTTGTTTCATACTCTCCTTCCGAATAACCCTCCCTTAGCTTTTTCGGAAGCCGAGCTATGGCTTTAATAAGCTTTCTCAATAAAAGAATTTTCTTCTGCCTTAAAGTCGCCCGATTCCTCTGTTGAATGGCTAAGCGAGCTATGTCAGCGATGAATAAAATAAAAAAGGGACCCCAATAACTCATTTCTTTCGCTCCAACGAGCACTTGAGTACCAAGCCACAAAGAACCAAATAGAAAAAGTAAAAAGAATATGAGCAACCTTCGCCCTTGATTAAACAAGGCTTCCTTAGAAACGTCCAACACCGGCATCAGTGTTACATTCCTTCTTATAGCCTCCTTAGTCGATTCTTGTTCTTGATGTGGAACCAATGATATAACTACTTCCGACCAAAACCGAGGAATTCTGTACTTAGGAATCCAATATAATTTCCCAATAGCGGGATCCATAACCTTTACCATCCACCGACTTACTTTATACACAACGACAAAATGTGGACCCTGAGAAGGAACAATTCTTGCTATATAGGGCATTTTTAATGCATCTAAGTGGTTAGCGTTTAGTCTTAAACCTTTCGCATTATAGCCCAACATTCTGGCTGTTTTTATCAAATCAAAAACAGAGGTTCCTGATTGATCTGTTCCCGCAATTGCTCGAATCTCGATGTTCGAAGCTTCCTTGCCATAGAATCGATGAAGAGACTGCAAACAAGCAATACCACAATCGGACTTATCCAATTGCTTTACCCGAATCCCAGAATTACCCGAATTTCTATATTTAGACATCTTCCCAAATACAGGTATAGCGATATTATCTAAAATCATCGGGCATGGTTACATTGGAACAAAAGCGTTCCTAGAAAGAAAGCAATGAGCATTAGACCAAAGAAATAAATCGCAATCAGAACGTTTCTCTGGAATTTAGACAATTGAAAAAACCTGGCCATTACAGCCAGGTATACCTTACTCATGATCACAATTTCTGTGGTACAGGTCTTGCCCAAACTCCCATGATTTTGAAAAGACTTCTAATAGTGCGACGGGCCAATTCGGCCGAAGCCATCCACCTTTTGCTTGAGTGAGTTCATCTTGACTTAACAATCTCGTTTTATTTATCATGATGGCCCTGCTGTTAATGATCACTTGTAAACGATTCATAAATGTAGCCTCCCATAGTCCCTAGAAGAACAGCATCCAGGGTCATGACGAGTAACACAGGCAATATCCCTCCTTTCAATTCTTTTTGTTTCGATCTCTCTAATTCTTTCATAATCTCTTGTTTCATTCGATCCAATTACATTTATACCTACTCTCGCGTTTTTCGGCATCCACGTATGCCAATTTGAATAGCATCGATCAAACCTAATAGTTCACCCTGCACTAGACATGCGCTTTGATAGATTCTTGTTCAAAAGATCTAAGGATTTTATCCCAAGAGACAGCAGGACAAACATGGGAAGTAAACCGAAAATTTTAGACCACGAAACCTTGAAGGAAAATATTCCCATTGCGTTATTCGATTCAGTGACCATGCTGGAATACAATTCAAGAAGTAGAGGTATACTGTTGCGAAAAACTGAATTAAGAGCCCAAATAACTACGGCTCCAAAGCAAAATCCATAAGCCAACAAAAAGAAAGAAGAAGGTTTTAATGAACCTCTAAGCAATCCCTTCCAAGCCGCTATCGATTTCTGAGACAGATTGGAAACTCCCATACCATCGACAAGAATCCAATACCCATCACTTTTGATAAAAGGGTTCAAATTCCAAAGCGTTTTTGTGCCAATTAAGAGAAAAAGACTTCGACCACTATCCCAATTCATTAAGATGGAAAGAATTACGCCTAGGGAACAAAAGATCATCTCAAAGTACATCCCTGCAAAATTGACTAATTGGCGTCGCCTTCTTTTTAAAGCCCATATGTTTGTGACATTGGCGTAAAGCACCGGACTGAGCAGGTAAAAAGCCCCTCCAATAGCTCCAGCTTTTTCACCCGAATAGACCAAAGCTGAAGAATGACCAAACTCATGGAAAAGAACACTAACAAACATTAGTGCAACAAATTCAAATCCGGTACTGGGTTGAACAATAATTTCTACAGGCACAAGCATGGTTTCCTGAATCCAAACGGCGATAAAGAGCGCCAAAAATCCCATTAATACAGGTCGCGAAAAGAAGAAAGTTAACTTTTTAGAAAGTCTATTCACCCAAGCAGAATTAATGAGGATAAAACTCCATTGTAAATAGGTCGGAGGTTTAGTTTTCTTTGCTTCGCGGATTGGTTTACTATCACTAGGAATCAACCAAGCTGCTTTTTTCCATGCGAATTGGTGCAGTTGCCTAAGGGAAGATTCATCACTACACGAGGGCCTTTCTTTATTGTAGGATCTAAGGACTCTTTCTAGACTACTTCCCTTTTCGAAATGATTGAGAAACCTCACGAGGTCTTCCGAAACTTTCCAGTATTGGTCGGAGCTGATGTTTCGCAACACATAGAACCTCGACTCTTCCGCACTAATTTGAAGGTCAGGATTAAGTTGAAATCGCTCTGCTTCCCTTAGCATAAGGATCGAAGAACCCATGCCGTTGTCATCACTTCACTCTTGTAAATCTCACCGGGTTTCGCAATAATAAAAGATACTGCTTCCCATGAGCCATTGGGCTGCTGCACGGCATCTAAATACGATTTGGCAGAAGCTATAATTGTAGGATCGTTGAAATCCATTTCTTTAAAAATTAACAAAGCTAGAGCTGTTGATAAAGGGTCACTAACCGACCCCTCAGTTGCGGCAAATCCCCCATCAGTATTCTGTAGTTCAAGTGTACGAGTAAGGGCCTTTTGAACGGCAGAATTCTTTTCTTTTTCCATGGACAAGATGAAGCGTAGGCATTGAAAAGTACCATAAAGATCTCCGCAATACCATCTGCTTTTCCAAATCCCTGAATCCTCCTGCGCACGGAGCAAATATGCACAGCAAGCCTCCAGATGCTCACTAAATCTCACTTTGTCGAGACACCAAAGACTATAGGCAAAATTGGCAATCACTTCCGGGTCGGGGCCTCGACCCCAGCTCGATGTATTCAACCACTCTTGCTTTTGCTCGAGAGCGCTTCTGTTCTTCATTGGAACCAACCAAGTTTCCCAAACACCTTGATCGATTGCTCTTTCTTCTAAAGCCAGTAGAATGGCCTGTTCAACCGATTTATCGAGTTGATCTCTACAATCAAATTTGCATGCTAGCTGGATCACCTGTGCCAAATCGTCTATATCAGGAGCCAACTCTGGAACCTCATCAAAATATGCCCAGCAACCGACTCCAAATTTACGTTTACACGATTCTACGAAATCCCACTCTTTTTCAATAAAATCGCGCCATTGAGCATCTTCTGGGTTTACGGCAAAGGAAATGCACTCGCAAAAAAGAGTTCTGTGAAATACCTCACCCTTATGTACCCGATCACCAGAATTAAAACCATCTTCTAGGGATAACCACATCCAATGCGCCAGATCACTCCAATTGGATTCAGAAGCGGTTTGCAAATAGTGCCATGCTCTCTTAACCCCCACAGTAAAGCCTTGTTCAATGTCAGGTAGCCGGTGCGCTTCTGCCTTTATCTGGGAATCCACCCACTTCTGCTTGACAACCTTCAATTGAATCTCTGCATTCTGCCGATATCGCTGAAACAGGCACTCCAATTCCTGTGCTAAAGTCATCCAGGACGATTGAACACCATTCGGGAGTTTCTTTTGAGACAGGCTCAAATAATGAGAGGATTTTTCGAGTAATTGAGTGGCATGTCCTCGTAGAAAAAATCGTTTGTGATTACCCTGATCAGAATACTTCCGCCAGTCGGAATTCTGCTGTTTGTATTCATAAACTGCCCAGTTAAATTGACCGGAAACCCAATCATTATGAAAGTCTTTAACATCATCATAAAGTTGAACACCCACTGAAAAATAATGATGAGATTGAACCAAAGACTTCCACATCTTGGAATCAGTTGACCTAGCCAGAATATGCATAGCATCAATGGCTAAAAGACCTCCACTCGATTTAAGTTGAGCAAGACGACAATAGTCATTAAACTCCACTTGCGTTTGGGCTTGAAGTTCTTTGTCCAGGGCAAGAGCCTTCTCGACTTCTTTCTTTCTTTCAGCCCAACATTGCCAAAAGGAGGAATTCTTTTGGAATAGTTCACTTAAACCAACTAAGGCCGCATCCCTTAAATCCAACAGCATGGACAAATCGTCAACAACTCCTTCATCCATTATCTCGTCTTGGATTAAAAAAGCATGGTATTGATAATAAGCTGCCAGACTCAACTGCTCAATTTCTTGCTTGGAGACGTCCGGGTAATAGGCACCAAATAGCGCTGGGTAATTCCGATAAAAGGAAGGAGATTTATCATTTCTCACCCAGTCATCGATCCGATTAGTGCTTGCTATTGATAAAGTCATATTCTTCTTGAGTTAACAAATAGTTATTAGCAGAAATGGGTACATGTTTGACCTGGTCTAGAACAGGCTTATGGAGATCCAGTTTCATTTTGGTTCTGGTCGATTTCTGGGCAAATGGCTCCTCCTTTATCTGGTAAGTCAAACTAACTTCGTCTATTGGGCCCCAGTCAACCGTATTATGCGTTACATACTCAAAGGAGCTTAGATGTCTATTAAGCTTTTCGTTTAAATTGAACATCCAACTCATACGGCTAAGGCTTGTCCGAACGGTGTAGCTTTTACGAAAGCGTTCAGAAAAATGCGTACTTCCTTTCTCCGACCATTCGAGTTCCCATGCAATGCTCAAAAGATTCTTTGTCTTATCACAAAAGAGCAGCTCCCCCTTCCTAAGCTTGACTTCTGTCTTGAGATCCGGTATGATAATCCCAGAAAATTCAATTTTGGTGTACGTATTACTGGACCGTAATTTTTCAATTGTATAGCCTTTCATATATCTCAACAAGAATTGAATCGGGTAATCCAAATGAATCATATGCATAAGGTCCATAGGGGCAACATATCCCCCATGTGAAAGAGGAGAATCCAACCGAAATGGGCTGGCATATTGAACATTTTTCAGAAAAAGACCTTTTCTCGGCTGATCTACTAGTTGAGCTTGAAACAAATGACTCAATTCCCCATTAGTTCGGCTGAGTTTTCGGAATAGAAGGGTTCGCGTTGAAGCCAATTGTTCTGAATCAATCAGCCAGCTATTCAAATATCCCATCAAATCAAAGGCATATAATTCAACTTCTTCTAGGACTGTAAAAACAGGAGTTAGATAAAGAGTATCACTCTCCTGATCACTATTATAAACCTTATGATTAAAACCTAAATGACTTATTCTCCATAGCCCTTTGAAAGGTTTAAATAGTTTTCCTTCTTCATTGCTGATAAACCCATTGCCATCCTGCGTATGGACCATATGCGCACCGACGATGGGCAGGGAGTCGCTCTCATTGAGCAATTGGAGCTGGTGACTCTGAGCGATCAGGAAATTGACACAACCAATAAAAACTAGAAAAGTAAAGGGTAAGGACTTTGTCATAAGAAGAAGGCCACCACTACGGGTGGCCTTTAAGAACTAGAATTTCACTTTAGAGGTTATTTTGAAATCTCCCCCAGATTCTACTTGGGCTCCAACTTCACCACCTTTAATCCAACCCAACTCGAACCGCTGTTCTAGTTCTTCAATTTCGAAATACCGCATCAACTCGGCTTCTTTCTCAGAATTATTCATTACTCTATGTTTATTGGTTCTCCCTCTTTTAAGGCAGCGGGAATGACCTTTAACCTACTTTCCTATAGAAAGACTGGAAAGCCAAGGATGCGCAATAAGGGCACCAAGCATCCAGGTTCAACATCCGTACTCCCCATCCAATCATCCCATTCGGAATAGTCAAAAAATTTCATGTGTTCAGATTTAAATTCGAGGCGAATCTAGTCGAGGTCCCTGCAATTCACATGCAGATCGACAATACGGTAGAGGAATTTCTGAACCCTCCAAAAAGCTCTGTCATTTCATCTTCATTCATGATCTGGACAGATATATTAACCCGAAATCGGAAGTACTCCTGGTAGA
>CAZLGZ010000144.1:417-6854 GCA_964558965.1 uncultured Flavobacteriaceae bacterium | reverse complement strand
TTGTTATCAATTTCGATTTCTTGACGCCCAACCAGTCCTACCGGGCTCGTCTATACCAAGACGGAAGAAATGCCGATTACAAAACAAACCCCAATGAACTGCAAATCGAGGAGCGCATCGTCAACAGCAATTCGATGGAGTTCTTTAAACTCGCTTCGGGCGGAGGATTGGCCATCAGCCTCACTCCGATAGAAGGAAAATAAACCCAAAGAAAAACCCGGCCTTTCGAGCCGGGTTTTTTATTTCAATCTATTCGTTCATTACCAGAACCACACCCACATCACCAATACTACGGCGATAATGGCAAGGGTCAAATAGAACTCCTTGTTGGTCCACAAAGAAGGTTTGTCTTCTGCATTCTTCTGGTACACCAAGACCGGATCCACTTCCTTCGCTGTTTTTGTCGTACTTAAACTAACAGTAACCATTACAGCAATACTCACCACAAAGAGGAAGATGGCGTAGTGCAAGAAGTTCATGGTCACTAAGGTCCCGAGCAAGGAAGTTTCGTCAATTTGCAGTCCACTTTCCTGACTCATATACTCCAAGACCAAACGTCCGATTCCCAAAACAAAACCTGTCCAAAGAGCAGCCAAGGCTCCCTTTCCATTAATCTTCTTGTAGAAAATACCCAATAAGAAGGCCGCTGCAATTGGCGGTGAAATATAGGCCTGTACACTTTGCAGGTAGCGGTAGATTCCTCCCCCTTCTGTCAAAGCCTGCATGAATGGAATCCAAGCCAATCCTACCAAAACCAACACAACTGTGGCAAGACGTCCTACATTAACCAACTCCTTCTCGGAAGCATTCGGCTTCCACTGCATGTAAAAATCAAAGGTGAATAAAGTAGAGGTACTATTAAACACACTGGAAAGCGAACTCATTAAGGCCGCCAAGAATCCAGCGACCACTAAACCTTTAATCCCTACAGGGAGTACCCGCAAAATCAAAGCAGGAAGGGCCGCATCTGTCGTTGTTTTTACCTCTCCCGTGATCGGATTAGCTACCGTAAATAAATCAGGAAATTCGGTAACCGAAAGGGCATAGGCCACAATACCAGGTATTACAAAGATGAAGAGCGGAAGCAGCTTCAATACCGCACCAAAAATAGTTCCTTGGCGGGCTACATTGACGTTCTTAGCAGAGAGCACCCGTTGTACGATAAACTGATCTGTACACCAGTACCAGATTCCCAAGATCGGTGCCCCTAACAAAACTCCCGTCCAGGGGTATTCTTTATTTCGCCATAAACTCATAAAGGTATCGGGCTCTGGAGCGTTGGCTTCGATAGCGAGCATAACATTATCCCAACCTCCAATGGCTTCAAGACCATAGTACGTGCAGGCTACACCTCCTAGAATAAAGATGATGGACTGCACCATATCGGTATACACCACCGCTTTGAGTCCTCCAAAAACCGTATAAATCCCAGTGGCAATAACGGTGATCAGTGCTCCCGTCCAGAATTCAATCCCGAGTAAGACCTCAAAGACAAGCGCCCCGGCGAAGATGGTAAAGGAAATTTTAGTAAGTACATAAGAGATGATGGACACAAGAGAGAGGTACATTCTCGATCCCTTGTTGTAGCGTTTCTCCAAAAACTCCGGCATGGTAAAGACCCCACTTTTGATGTAAAAGGGCACGAAGACCCACCCGAGAAGGAGAAGGATAAGAGCCGCTAAGATCTCGAACTGGGCTTCCGGAAAAGCACCCCGTGCTCCCGCGCCAGAAAGTCCAATTAAGTGCTCTGATCCAATGTTACTGGCAAAAAGGGAGGCCCCGATGGCGAACCATCCCAGGTTTCGGCCTCCAAGGAAGTAATCCTTCGAGCTGGCACCACTCTTTTCTTTAACGGTTACAAACCAGGCGATTCCAAAGACCAGCAAAAAATATCCGGCGATCACCACCACATCCCATACGGCTATATTTCCCATAAATTCATTGAATTGGTTGAAACGCAATTTAGGCTTTTTTTGGTTTTTCAATGCCGGGTTTTCCTCTTCTTGTTCAACAACCTTTTTTGCCGGTTAAACAGCCTAAAAAGTTTTGCAAAATCAAAAGTCCGATCCCTCGAGAATCCTTATATTTCGCCCGCGGAAGAACAGAATGAAAAGGAAAGGATTACCCATAGTGTTGAGCATTTTTTTGCTCCTCCTCGCAGCCTGCCAAAAAGAAGACCAAGCCGGATTCACCTCCCATCGGGCCTCTAAAACTGGAATTGATTTTGTCAACCAGTTGACTCCCCGACCAGAGTTGAACATCCTCAACTACCTCTATTACTACAACGGAAGTGGGGTGGCCGCTGGTGACTTTAACCAGGACGGCTTTATCGATCTGTTTTTTGGCGGAAATCAAGTGGCCGATGAGCTTTACCTAAACCAAGGGGATTGGAAGTTTAAAAAGGTGACTGTAGCCGCTGGATTGGACCAACAAGAAGGTTGGACCACCGGAGTCAATCAGGTCGACATCAATGGAGATGGCCTGCTCGATATCTACATCTGCCGGGTAGCAGGCTATGAAAAGCTGACAGGAAACAACCTCCTCTACATCAACCAGGGCAATGATGCCAATGGAATCCCTCAGTTCAAAGAGGAGGGAGCAAAATACGGTCTAAATTTTTCGGGCTATGCCACCCACTCTGCCTTTTTTGACATGGATGGCGATGGTGATCTGGATGCTTTTTTGCTCAACCACTCCGTGCATCCTAACCGCACTTATGGCCGCGGAGACCAGCGTATGGGCTTTGATCCGCGCTCCGGTGACCGCCTCTACGAGAATAAAGATGGACGCTTTGTCGACGTCAGTACCCGTTCCGGGATTTACCAAGGCAAAACCGGCTACGGTCTGGGACTATCTGTCGGCTACCTGACCGATGACGGCCTGCCTGACCTCTACGTGGGGAATGACTTTTTTGAGAACGACTACTTCTACAAGAATGCAGGGGAAGGCCGCTTTGAGGAACTGCTGGCACAAAATGACGATGTACTCGGTCACACCACGCACTTTTCGATGGGGAATACCATTTTTGACCTCAACCGAGACGGCCTCTTTGATTTGTTTTCATTGGATATGCTACCGGAAGATCTCTTGACCTACAAGACCTCCGGATTAGAATACCCCTTTCCTATTTATCAGCAATACCTCAAGAGAGGTTATCATCCCCAATTCATGCAAAACACCTTGCACCTGAATTTAGGGGAAGAAAAATTCTCTGAAATTGCCTTTCTCAGTGGAGTAGCAGCAACAGAATGGTCCTGGGGGGCGGTAGCAGGAGACTTTGATCAGGATGGGTGGGAAGATCTTTTTATCTCGAACGGAATCCAAGGAGCCACCAACAACATGGACTTTATCAACTTCATCGCCAACGATCAGATTCAAAAAAGATTGGATGCGGGCATGCAAGAAAAAGACCTGCCTCTGATCGAAGAAATTCCGGCCAAGGCCACTCCGAACTATGTGTTCCGCAACAAGGGAGACCTTTCGTTTAGCAACGAGACCAGTAACTGGCTGTCTGGTAAAAACTCCATGAGTCAGGGAGCCATCCAAGTGGATTTAGATAACGACGGCGATTTGGATCTGGTGGTGAGCAACACCAACTCCCCGGTTGAACTTCTGGAAAACACCATCTCACAAGGCAACTGGCTGCAACTCGCTTTTGAAGGTCCAAAAAACAACAGCCAAGGTGTCGGGGTGCGGGCCCAATTATTTACCAACGGAGAAGTTCAAAACCGAGCTCTATTTCCGGGAAACAGTTACCTGTCGTCAAATTCCAACCGCTTACACTTTGGACTAGGGCAGGAAGAACAAATCGATTCTTTACGAATTCACTGGCCTGATGGACGTGTTCAAAACTGGACTCCAAGTGGAATCAACCAGTTGGAGAAGGTGTCTTATCAAAGTAACTCTCCTCTGGCGAACCAAGCAAGCTCAAACCCAACAGGTCTGCAGTTGCTCGATTCTGTCATCGGGTTTAATCACCGCGACAACGCTACCCTGGACTTTGACCGTTCTCCCTTAATCCCTTTTGCGGGTTCCAACCAAGGCCCTTGTATCGCGGTCGCAGATGTAAACCAAGACGGCCTGGAAGACGTTTTTATCGGTGGAGCAAAGGCCCAAGCCAGCGAGCTTTACTTTCAGACGGAAATCGGTTTTGAAAAACAAAACATGCCCGTTTTTGAAGAAAAGGCGCTGAACGAAGACACCACTGCCCTCTTCTTCGATGCTAATGGAGATGGCTGGCTGGATCTGGTGGTCGGCAGTGCCGGAAACGAATTTCAAAAGGGGTCCGCCCTAGAGCCTCGGATATACCTGAACCAAAAAGGTCAACTTACAGAGGCTGCAGGCTACCTTCCAAAAATAAGCCTGCAAAGTAGCTCCATAGAAAGCATTGACTTTGACCAAGATGGTAAGGCCGATCTGTTCTTAACGGGCCATGCCTTTGGAGGGGCTTTTGGAAAAGCACAACGCCATTACCTGCTTCGCAACACAGGAGAAGGTTTTGAAGATGTGAGTGAGCGCTGGTCTCCTCAATTGATGCAAGCCGGAATTCTCACCGACCAGGCTTGGGTGGACTGGGACAAAAATGGAACACCTGACCTCCTAGTGGTTGGCCATTGGAGCAGTCCGCAGCTCTACCTCAACAACGGATCGCAATTGGTCTACTCTACCCCATCCGAATGGGCAGAGCTCAAAGGCTTGTGGAACAGTATTGAATTACAGGATCTCGATGGAGATGGAACCCCAGAAGTCCTGCTGGGCAACTGGGGACTGAACAGTAAATGGCAAGCCAATGCCGATCAGCCCTTACGTCTCTACCGCAGTGATTTTGACAAGAACGGCAGTGTGGAACCCCTCATTACCTATTACCTTCAAGGAACCGAAACACCTTTTTCATCCAAGGACGACTTGGTAAAGCAAATGCCCTTTCTGAACAAGAAATTCTTATCGTACGAAGATTTTGCATCGGCCAGTATGGAAGAGCTCTTTGGTAAAGAAGCGCTCGCCCAGGCAGAGGTTCTTCAAGTGAATGAACTGCGTTCCGGGACGCTCCGTAAAAAGGGAGAATCCGGATGGAATTTTGAAGCCTGGCCTCAACTCGCGCAGAGCAGTCCCGTCTTCGATTTACACACCGAAGCAACCAACGGAGATTTGGCCATCTATTTAGTAGGGAATCTGCACCAAATTAGCACACAGCTGGGTAGGTTAGATGCCCAACATGGCTTAATTTTACGCCTTAACAATCAGACCAATAGCTGGGTTGTCGATAAGACACCCTGGACATCGGGCGCGGCGCGTCAAATCGCTCGCCTTAACTCAAACAAGGATACCTATTACCTGGTCGGAATCAACAATGGTCCGCTGCAGGTATTCCGCAATAGTACTGGAGAATGAAAGAACTCAAACGATTAGGAGCCGTAGTCTTGTGTACCGCTCTTTTTATGGCTTGTAGTGACGACGAAGAGCAAATTCCTGTAGAAAAAAAAGACACCCTTTTTAGCTTGCTGTCCCCGGAAGAATCCGGTATTGACTTTGTGAATGCCGTTGAAAACCAAAAAGACTTCAATATTTTCAAATACCGCAACTTTTACAACGGGGGTGGTGTTGCCATTGGAGACGTGAACAACGATGGGCTTCAAGACATCTACTTCACCGGAAATATGGAGGCCAACCGCCTTTATATCAACAAAGGGGATATGAAATTTGAGGACGTTACCGAAAAAGCGGGAGTGGCCGGTAATAAACCTTGGTCGACCGGAGTGGTGATGGCCGATATCAATGCCGATGGCTGGTTAGACATCTACGTCAGTAATGCCGGGAACCTGGAAGGAAACAACCACGACAACGATCTCTATATCAACCAAGGAGATGGCACCTTCAAAGAAATGGCTGAGCAATACAACCTGGCCAAAACAGGTTTCTCGACCCACGCCAGCTTCTTTGATTACGACCTCGATGGAGACTTGGACGCCTATATTCTCAACAACAGCAATATTCCGGTGAGTAGCCTGGGTTATGCGGAGCAACGCGAAGTGCGCGCTCAGGACTGGGAAGGAGTGCCTCATATTTTTAAAGGAGTCGGTGATATGCTTCTGCGCAACGACGACGGTGTCTTCACCGATGTGAGCGAAGATGCAGGCATCTACGGCAGTTTGATCGGCTTTGGTTTGGGGGTACTCGTTACCGATATCAACCACGATTTGTACCCGGATATCTATGTTTCCAATGACTTCTACGAAAGGGACTACCTCTACATCAACCAAAAAGACGGAACCTTTTCTGAAGAAATCAAGAACTACACCTCCCACCTGAGTCTTTCGGCCATGGGAATCGATATTGCTGACATCAACAACGATGGGCAAAATGACATTTTTATTACCGATATGTTGCCGGAGGAAGAAAAAAGGGTCAAGTCGGTTATGGAGTTTGAAGGCTATAAC
>CAZLGZ010000144.1:0-407 GCA_964558965.1 uncultured Flavobacteriaceae bacterium | reverse complement strand
TCACAGCAGTACATTCAGAACACCCTCCAACTGAACAACGGTAACGGCAGTTTTTCTGAAGTGGCCTACTTCAGTGGTGTTGAAGCCACCGACTGGAGCTGGGCTGGGCTGATTTTTGATATGGACAACGATGGTTTGAATGATATTTTTATCACCAACGGGATCAACCACGATCTTACCGACCTCGATTTTGTGGATTTTTTCGCGAATGAAATCATCCAAAAAATGGCTTTGACTGGCCGCAAGGAGTCCATCGATTCTATTATTGCAAAAATGCCGATCAAGCCACAACCGAACTACGCCTACCGCAACAAAGGGGATATCACCTTTGAAAATGCGAACGAAAAATGGGGCTTTGAGATGCCGACCATGTCGAATGGAGCCGCTTATGGTGATTTAGACCACGA
>CAZLGZ010000143.1:0-6859 GCA_964558965.1 uncultured Flavobacteriaceae bacterium | reverse complement strand
GCAACCTTCTGAGCCGTAATCAGATGCGCTATTCAGTTGCGCCACGAGGCCTTTTGGTAAATTTCTTGAAGGATGATTTTCAAGAGGGGTGCAAATATATTTCTTTTTAAATTTACTTCAAACTCCCAAGTTCAGTTTTCCATGAATCTTAATGAATTTATTAGGGATATCCCTGATTTCCCTGAGCAAGGCATTGTTTTTAAGGACATTACTCCTTTGATGGGAAATCCTGCAGCGCTTCAAGCTGTTCAGGAAGGTCTTCTGGATTTACTCAAAGGCCTGGAAATTGACAAAGTAGTGGGCATGGAAAGCCGTGGATTCTTCCTGGGGCCGGCTTTGGCGATGAACCTGAACGCTGGCTTTGTTCCTTTGAGAAAGCCCGGTAAACTGCCCCATACCACCTTCAAACAGGCCTATGGCTTGGAATACGGAAAGGATGTTCTCGAGATGCACACGGATGCGATAGAAAAAGGGGAACGGGTATTGATTCACGACGATGTTCTAGCTACTGGAGGGACGGCTGAGGCAGCCTGTAAGCTCGTCGAACAAGCCGGTGGAGTAGTGGTTCAATGCAACTTCTTAATTGAACTGGATTTTCTAAAAGGACGCGAACGCATTTCTGCGTATTCCGTTCAATCCCTATTACATTATTAACCCAGCGCCTGGCAGGTGACATAGTAGCGGTAGCCAACCACTGCTAACTGCCACTTCTTGGCTTTCGCCAAATCCAAACCTTGCTTTGTAAAAGAGGGTAATACTGCTTTATTGACCTTGGCGAGCCCTTGGAAGAAACTTTGCTTCATTGCGGTTGGTTGAGCTGCAAAGAAAGAAAAAACCCGGCACATGGCCGGGTTCCATCACAATCGCAGGTCGTGTCAATTTGCTATTGCTTGTTGCTTTTTAGCATGGTCTTCGCCAGATCAGCTCCGATCAGCGATTCCAGAAGATTGGCCTGGGCTTTGTCCTTTCCGCCTCCTTCGATATAAAACTCAGGAAGTTTTAAGGCCTTGAGCTCTCTGGCCACGCCAACGGCGGTTTTGTATTCCCACTCGGCTCTTTCTTGCGGAGTAAGCCCCGCGTTTACGAGCTTGGCGTTCTGATAGGCTTCTGCATCCGCAGCGACCTTCTTACTCTGGGCTTTGAATTTTTCCACTTCAAATTGTTTCTTTTCTTTGACGAGGTTGAATTCAGCCACTTTGGCTTCGGTCTCTGCAGCGATCGTTTTTTGGATCTGCTCTTTCTCTAGACGGGCTCTTTCGGCCGCCTTCTCGGCTTCACCACGAGCTTTCTCTTTTTGTGCCCGGTAAAACTCACGCTCGGCTTGTTGCTTTTCGAGCTGGGTTTGCGCCACCTCTTCTTTTTGCAACTGCAGACGCTTATCAAAGGTCTCCTCCCAGTCGATCTCGGTGACCACCGCCTGAACGACGGTCAGTCCGTACCCTTTGAGGGAATTGCCTGGTTCCCTTACGGGAAGACCATCTTTGATTTTAATCCGAAAGCGTTTTTGCTTGGTTTCTTGATTCACCACCGTTCTCACGGTAGAAGAATCTCCGATTACCTCGCGGTTCTCGCTTTCGTTGTACTCTTCCAGAACATACATTCCATTTTCGAGTTGATCTTTAAAGTAGCGATCAAAATCCGAAGCCTGTCCAGAAATATAATCCTGGGCATCCATGAGCTTACAGGTGTTTTTGATCGATTGATCAATGTTGGGGATAATCCGCGAACGGATTAGGTTTTTTTCAGTTTTGTTTCGATCGGCTACAGATAAGAACTGCGCTTCATCTTGTGTGTTGATGCTGATGACTACGGAAGTCGCGATTCGGGCTTTTACCGCATCGCTGAAAGCCCAGTATTTGGCCACATCAACATTGGCGTATTCACTTTGCTCTCCGAGTTCGCCATCCCTACCAGGAATCACGTATTTAATCGGTAGTTCAAATTGTATAGGAATAAGTCTTCCCCACATTTTGGTGTTGATTCCTTGTCTAAATACGGCCTTTTGACCGCCCCAAGGGTATTGCACTGCATAAGCCGTACCTGGCTCGGCGTAAAACACCGTACCTGAAACGATGCTGAAGACAATACCGACTAAAAGAATTTGGATGCTTCGACGCGTGGTAAAGCGTTGAAAGAAGGTGTTGTTTTTAAGTATTGGATTTAGGATGAGGGTGATGAGCCCAAAAAGAATTATTAAAATTCCGAAAAATGTAATCATAAATTAGTTGGTGTTAAAGGTTAGTAATTGTTTAAAGCAGTACCTGAACGAGGTGTACAAATAGGGACACGACAAATTCAATAAATGCGATCATGATGTTCTGATTTTTTGATGATTATAAACTCCTTGATTGATGATGTTTGATCAATATAAAATGAGAAATGTCATGTTTCCAAGGATTTGGAAGGAAATCTATGAAAGTGAATACGAAACTGTAAGTTTTTAAACGGAATATCTTTCGGAGTTTGAGTGACCTCCTTGGCCAAAGTTTATATTTGTAATGTTGAATACTCTTAGAGGTTTCGGATTATCACAAATGAAGGGGGTTTTTTGAGGGTATTTTGAAAACCAAGGGGCGTTTCGTTTAAAAAACAGCCAAAAATGGCCAATCCGTTTATAAGGCCATTCCCTAATTCTGAAATTTCACTAAATCTAAAACACAAAAAAACCGGCCATTTTTGGACCGGTTTTTTCGATTGATTGGTTGGGTTGTGTCTTATTTTTTGGTTTTGATTTCCACAACACCATTTTTGCCTTTTCGGCCATATTTCTCTTTAGCGGAATCTCCTTTAAGGATATTAATGCTTTCAATCTTGTCTGGATTCATTTTAACCATCTTGTCTTTATCAACGATCTTACCATCGACGACATAGATCGGTTCTTTGTCTCCGTTGCTGCGTACAACCACAAATTCATTATCGGTATCGCTGATCACCTTGACTCGTCCCGAATCGCTTGAGTTGGTACGAATCACTACCCGAGAACCATCGGTCTCCGATTCCTTTATACGCTTCTTTCTTTTGCGGCGCTTGCTTTTGCGCTTTCCTTTCTCCTCCTTATCCTCAATTCGGATGACCTCTACTTCAACCTCCTCTTTTGGGTTTAGGTGGATGATTTCATCCTCGGTGATATCTCCTTTGATGCGGATGACCTTGTGCTTATTGGTTAGGCGAATAACGTTTTCAGCTCCTCCTTCGATATCGATGGTTTGGAAGTGAACACTATCACCCATTGATTTCCAAACAATGCTGTCAGACTTAATGGTGTGGGTTTTATCGCCATTGAGAATAATTATTTGCTCTTCTTTTTCTCCACCATTACGGTCTCCGCGGATCACGAAAGTGTTGCCTACTTTCATTCGCTTGCCTTTGTATTCCATATTACCGAAAGAAATCTGATTGCTTTCGTCATCGTAGTGGATGGCAATAGGAGAGATGGGCTCGTCTCCGTTGAGGTTGTAATTGCCGTTAAACTGGGCGCCGTTTTCGCCCTTGCCGTTCATAGACAATTCAATGCTGATGATTTCTTTGTCATCATTGCGAACGACGGTGTAGGAGAAGTCGATACCATCCTTAGCCAAATCCGATTTGATCTTTTGAAGCTCTGCATCGGTAGTTGTGTGGTTGATAATCAGGTCGATCGATTTAACTCCTTCCATCGGCTTGCGTGGCTGACGAACGGTATTGATGCCTCCTTGCGCTGTTTTCGGCTTTTTGGCTTTGATCTTTTTGCTGTAGCGCGCTTCCGCCTGTCCAAAATCAATATAGGCTAGAGGGTCCTGTGGACTATCGTTCAGGAGGATCTCAAAGTGCAGGTGAGGGCCGGTAGAAAGTCCAGTACTTCCCACAAAACCAATGAGGTCTCCCATTTTAACACTTTGGTCTTTTTCAACCATTCTCTTTTGTAAATGGAGGTAACGTGTGGCGTAGCCCTCTTGGTGTGCAATGCGCAGGTACTCTCCGTTTTTCTCGTTGTAATCGCTGATTTGTACGAACCCGTTAGCACTCGCATAGACAGGCACCCCTGTTTTGGCACTCAGGTCAATACCCTTGTGTTGTTGCAGGTTGCCATTGAAAGGGTTTTTAGCCGGGCCAAATCCTGAGGTAATCCGGTTGATTTGGTTTGTGGCCAAGGGACTGATAAAAGATACTTCCCAAGCGCTTACTTCTTCGGCATTGGCATAGCTGTAGCGCAGTACTTCTTTTTTATTGAAGCTTAATAAAAAGACCGCGATCAGGGGTAATACAAGTAAGAACTTCCAGCGTTTTGCTGGGGATGAAGGCTCTTGATTGATCATAACTATTCGTTTTTTGATTAATGAATTAAAAAAGGATGCGGACAACGCTGGGCTGTCTTGATGAATACTGAGTTTAAGCAGTGTCTTTTGGTAATTGCGGCTCGATTCCAGTTCTGCCGTTGCGGATTGGTCAGCCAAAAATTCCAGGTTTTGTTCGATATTTTTTCTAAACCACCAAGCAAACGGGTTGAACCAGTGCAGGCAGAGTGCCAATTCAGCCAGCAGGATATCGACTGAATGGAGCTGCTTCGCGTGTGCTCTTTCGTGGGTCAGGATGGCTTCAAGCTCGTCTTCCGGATAGGCTTCTTGATTGAAGGCGATATAGCGGAAATACGAGAAGGGAGGGTAGCTTTTCGGCAATTGGACATAGCGGAAGCCTTCTTTCTTTTGTTGAGGGTAGCGTCGAAGCATGGAGGTTAAACGCCAGCTTTTAAAAGCCAATCTTCCCAAAAGAAAAAGCGTGGTGGTACCGTAAAGCAAAAGGAGCATGCCTTGCCAACTCGACCAAATTGAGCCTGTGTCTTGGCCGGTTTCTTCAATAATTTGTTCCATAGAATTAGCGGGTACTAAGACGGGTTGCCATTCCACGAGTACATCCGTGTAGGTGGTCCAGGTGATCAGCGGCAATGCAAAGGATACCGGGATGGCCAATAATAGAAACCAGCGCGAGACCTGAAAGTGGGTTTCTTTATACAAGAAGGTCCTGTAGAATAATAAAAACAGGGATAAAAGACCGGTGGCTTTGAGCAGGTAGATAAAAAAGAGTTCCATGGGACTATTTGGATTTTTCGATCAGGTTGATGATTTCTTTTAGTTCTTCTACACTGATTTTTTCTTCTTTGGCGAAAAAAGAAACCAAACTCTTATAGGAGTCATCGTAGTAATCAGCGATAGTGGCGTTCACGTACTTCTGTCTGTACTCCGTTTTACTGATCACCGGATGGTAGCGGTGGGTGTTGCCGAAGGCTTTGTGGCCCACGAACCCTTTTTCTTCTAAATTTCGAACAATGGTCGAGAGGGTATTGTAATGGGGTTTGTCTTCAGGCATTTCGGCCAAGATCTCCTTGACAAAGGCTTGTTCCAATCGCCACAAGATCATCATGATCTCTTCTTCTTTGTTCGTTAATTTCAGCATAGTCTTTTATCTTGGCTCCAAACCTATTACTAAAATTTTAGTTACGCAACTAAAAACATAGTAGTTTAACTAAATTTTTAGGAAAATTTTGTGAGCGCCTCTGTAACAAGGCCCTCAGTTGAAAGACAAATGTTACCGTTATCTTTGCTGAAACACTTACCCCTTGGAAAACTTTTTATTCGTCATCGGTGGCCTCATTTTGCTTATTGCAGGAGGAAACTGGCTCCTTAAGTCAGCGGTAGCACTTTCGCTCCGCATGGACATTCCCAAAATTGTTATTGGGATGACGGTGGTTTCTTTTGCCACTTCTGCACCTGAACTTATTGTTAGCATCAAGGCAGCCCTCGAGGGTTCGCCTGATTTGGCATTAGGGAATGTGGTGGGTTCCAATATTGCCAATCTCGGTTTGGTCCTGGCGGTTACCGTTCTCATGGGAAGTATTGACGTTCGGAAAAGCTTTTATACTACAGATTGGCCTGTGATGATGGTGGCCTCTCTGCTTTTTGTAGGCTTTATCTACGAAGACAAAGAACTTCAGCAATTTGAAGGCATCATCATGGTGGTTCTTTTGGTGCTTTTTCTATTCTATCTCTTACGTGTTCAAAAACCAGCGGTTGTTGATGAAATGCCGGAAGATGATAAGCCCATGGGCTTATTTGCAACGCTCTTTTATCTCTTGATTGGAGGTGCAGGGCTTTGGGCAGGATCTGAACTCTTGATCGAAGGGGCTAAATCATTGGCCAGTAGCTTTGGGGTAAGCGAACGGGTGATCGGTATTACGGTCGTCTCTATTGGTACCAGCATTCCTGAACTCGCTGCCTCGGTTATCGCCGTCCTTAAAAAGGAGAAAGCGATATCGCTGGGGAACCTGATCGGCTCCAATATTTTCAATCTGTTGGCCGTGTTGGGCATCACCTCGATTGTAACCCCGATCCAGGTAATTGACGAAGGTTTGCTCGAAAGAGATATCTTCTGGATGCTGGGAATCTCCTTTCTTATTCTTCCCCTGGTCTTCTTTCCAAAGGGATTGCGACTGGGCTGGAAGGATGGCTTTGTTCTCTTGGCCCTCTACACTTTATTTGTTTATTCCACCTTGGTTTAAAGACAATAAAAAAAGCCACCGGGAAGGTGGCTTTTTCATTTATGGTAAAGTGCTCTTAAGCAGACTTAACAGTCTTAATGATACGAGCAGCTACTTTGTATGGATCTGCGTTTGATGCTGGACGACGATCTTCCAACCATCCTTTCCATCCACTTTCAACTGTGGCAATTGGAATACGGATAGAAGCTCCACGGTCAGATACACCGAATGAGAATTGATCGATGGATTGTGTTTCGTGGTCTCCGGTCAGACGCATGTCGTTATTGGCACCATAGACAGCAATGTGCTCAGCAGCAACCGGGCGGAAGGCTTCACAAATCTGCTCAT
>CAZLGZ010000142.1:0-6890 GCA_964558965.1 uncultured Flavobacteriaceae bacterium | reverse complement strand
CCGTGCTCGAAGTCATTGAAGATGAAGGCTTACAAGAGAATGCACGTGAGGTCGGCAATTACTACCAGCAGCTTCTAAAAGCCTTGGCCAAGGATCATGCTTGTATAGGAGATGTTCGTGGAATGGGGCTCTTTATTGGGGTAGAAATCGTCAAAGCCGGAACCAAAAAGCCCGATACTGAGCTCGCCCAGCATTTAAAGAACGAAATGAGACAAAGGCACATCCTTCTGAGTACAGATGGGCCTTATGATAATGTCATTAAGACCAAACCCCCCTTGTGTTTTAGTAAAGCAAATGCAGAAGAGGTCGTTAAAAACCTCGAAGCCATTTTAAACACCATCTAATTGGTTTGAAACCGGAGGAACTGGTCTTTTTACTAACTTCCTTCCCCTAAAAGAACCCGAATGAAAAAGCTCTTTACCTTTTTTCTACTCACCAGTCTGTTGACGCTCAACGCCCAAACGACTAGTGAACCCAATGTCGACTTAAAAGCCCTCGACAAGTACTACGCCAAGATGGTCAAGGACTGGGATGTACCCGGTGTTTCCATCGGAATTGTGAAAGATGGTAAACTTGTATTTACCGGAAATTACGGGGTCTTAGAGACGGGTAAAAAAGGGAAGCCAGATCAAAACACCCTCTACGCGATCGCCTCGAATTCCAAGGCCTTTACTTCGGCCTTGATCGGCATCCTGGTACAAGAAGGAAAATTGGGCTGGAACGATAAAGTGAAGGACTACCTCCCCTATTTTGCGGTCTACGATGAGTGGGTGAGCAACCACATGACGATTCGGGATTTACTCAGCCACCGCAGTGGTTTGGGAACCTTTAGCGGAGACAATATCTGGTACAAATCGAATGCTTCGGCAGAACAGATCATCAAGGGAATCAAACACGTCCCTCAAGCCTACGAGTTTCGCTCGGGCTACGGTTACTCCAACCTGATGTACATCACTGCCGGAGAAGTAATCAAAACGGTTACCGGTAAATCCTGGGCCCAAAATGTGAAGGAGCGTTTACTAGAACCGCTAGGAATGGATCGCACCATCGCCTCTTTGGGCGAACTGGAGGGCATGGGTAATTTCTCCACTCCACATGCACGTAAAGATGGCAAGAACTACAGTATTCCTTGGGTGAGTTGGGACAATGTGGCCGCTACAGGAGGGCTGATTTCTAGCGTGGAAGACATCTCTAAATGGATGATTTTTAACCTCAACAACGGAATCATCGGAAAAGACACCATTCTTTCACGGAATACGCGGAATATGGTGTGGACACCGCACAACAACCATGTCGTAAACCAGGCCGACAAGGAATTTGATCGCCACTTTTCGGCCTATGGACTGGGCTGGGGCCTTAGCGACTATCACGGGCGGATGCGTGTAGCGCATACCGGAGGTTACGACGGTTTTATTACCATGGTTTCTTTGGTACCTGACGAAAACCTGGGGGTCGTGGTTTTGACCAACGGCGCGAAGAGCCCGATCCGAGCAGCGAGCAACTACGCCATTGATGCCTTTTTGGGCATTGAGACCAAAGACTGGTCTTCCGAACTTCTGGAAGGCTATAACAATTGGAAGAAGAGAGACACGCGCGTTCAATACAGAAAAGATAACCGCGTCCTGAACACCTCTCCCTCCTTGCAGCCCACAGCGTTTATTGGGGAGTACACCTCCGACATGTACGGCACCATCAGTATCGTCGAAGACGGAAAAGACCTCAAGCTCACCTTCGAGCATTCACCTTTATTAAATGCCACGCTGACCCACTGGCATTATGATGTTTGGGAAATTCACTGGGATCATCCCCAGGCCTGGTTTGACTTTGGCACCATTCAAATCAAAACCGACAACAACCAAAAAGTGGTGGGCTTTGATTTTGATGTACCCAATGACGATTTCTTTTTTGAAGAGCTAAAGCCTCATAAGTAAAAGATTTATTCAACCTTAGAAGGAACCGATTCTCGCAAATTCTCCCTATTTGAAGAATGAAAATGAAATCTTACAAGCTTTAATACAGGGAGACGAAAATGCCTTTAGGCTTCTGTACGAGTTGTACTCGTCAAGAGTGTACAATACAGCTCTGAGTTATACCAAAATTCCTGAGGATGCGGAAGAAATCACACAAGATGTGTTTGTGAAGATTCATAAGAATGCATCCAAGTTTCAGAAGAAATCTTCTCTGAGCACATGGATTTACCGAATTACCGTTAATACTTCGATCAACTTCGTTAATCGTAAGAACAGATTTAAAATTTTTAAATCTCAATCATCCACTTCTACTCCAATCGAATTTAATCATCCAGGAGTTTTATTGGAGAATAAGGAAGGAGCAGCTCTATTATTTAAAGTAATAGAAGGGCTTCCAACGAACCAAAAAACGGCCTTTATCCTGAGTTTTATAGAAGACTTACCTCGTCAAGAGGTAGCTCAGATAATGAATACCTCACTAAAGTCCGTAGAGTCACTTTTGCAGCGAGCAAAGAAAAATATGCGCATTGAGTTAGAAAAAAATCATCCAAAACGGAGGAAAAACAAAAAATAATGGTCTAAACTAAAAAGGGTACCATGAAACAAGAAAACCAAAATTGGGAAAAGGAAATACTAGAAAGTATGAGAGGAAGTTCTCGTGCTGTTCCTGATGCTGATTTATTTGATAAAATAAAACGGCGGATTGAGCTTGAATCGGTCGATCTCATTGACAGTACTATGTGGAGACGTGCCATTGCGGCGGCCGTGCTTTTACTTCTAGTCAATACCGCTAGTCTCTACTACATCAGCCTACAAGAAGAAGAGAGCAAAGAGGAGGCTTATGTGAGTTCGTTTAAAGATTTACTACTTGATTCTAATTATATCTATTAGTCATGAATAGAAATAGGTTTTACCAGATTACAATCACAATCCTAATAGGAATAAACATTGTGGTATTGAGTTTCTTTCTCCTTAGACAAGGCCCCAAGAAAAGAATTCCCAACCATTCTATCCGAAAAGAAATTGTTGAATTATTACAACTGGAGGAGGATCAAATCACTGAATTCAATCGTTTAGCAGATGACCACAGGAATAAGATGAGAAGACTTGAAATGACCAAAGTGGACTTATTGAGCACCTATTTTGGAAGTATACAGGATACTTCCCTACTTCAACAAAAAGAAGAGGTTTTAGTTGAGCTCCAAAAGATAGAGAGGGAGAAGCTGGAAGTTACCTATGAGCATTTCAAAAAATTTAAGGAAATTTTAAACCCAGAACAAACATCTGAATTTGAAATAGTTATGGATAAAATAGTTCGATAAAATCAAAAATAAAACTTAAAAACAGGGCTTGAGCGAAGGATTCTTCAAATCGGTTAGTCTAAAGGGATAAAACATAAAACCATATGATGACTAATTCTAAAATCCTAAGATTCGCCCTATTTGGCATTGCCGCTTCCTTTTTAATTTCTTGCGGTTCCGAAAATCAAGACGACTCAGATGATTCTGTTCCGACTACTGGAATAACTCCTGTCTCCGCCTTCGCTGAATTCAATCCTGACGCCGTTACCGTATCTTTTGACGGCGATCAAATCACTATTGAATCCAATGGACTACCCAATCACACTTCTCCTTATTGGGAAACAGACCACCCGCTTTATATTGAGCCCGTAATCGCTACAACAAGACAAACTCCCGGTAGAATCGGTGGTGAACGCAGCTATACATTAACTGTCTCCAATTCACCGCAACTTGCAGCAACAAGCTCCGCAACTGGATTAGGTGCAATAGGAATATCGGTAACTGGGGTTCCCATTTTTAATGACCTAGAGGGTCCCAACAGACCACTCGAAGAAGAAATTGTTGAAACTTTCGATTACGCCGGTGCGCACAATGGTCCCTCAGGATATCACTACCACATCGAGTCCTATGATGTACCGGAAAACACCGTTCTCTCCCACGATGATGAAAAGCTCATTGGTATTATGGCGGACGGTTTCTTGCTTTATGGAAGAAGAGAAGCCGATGGTTCTTACCCAACGGATTTAGATGCCTCCGGTGGACATTTTGGCACAACACCGCACAGTGATGGGGTAGAGATTTACCACTATCACGTAATTAACGAATTCTATTTCGGCTCTATAGTAGCTCTCTTTGCAGGTGATCTACAAGGGACACCGAGCACCATTTTCTAAAGATTGCTTCAACCCATTTGCGATCAAGCTGTGCATCAATCATCAGTATGCCTTGAGAATTCACCAATAAGAAACAAGTATGAAACTATTCAAACAACTTCAGTACCTAGTCTTGCTCTTGCCCTTGTTATGCTCCTGCAAAAAAGAGATTATGGATGAGGGTTATTCTGCCATTCCAGAAAGCTTTGATTCCGTACTAATACCCGATAATGTGGTATTAAAAGATTTTTTGAGGTACGATAACTCCAACTCGATATGGTATTATCAAAACCAACCCTTCTCTGGTCAATTGGTTAGCTTTTACCCGAACGGATTAAAGAAAGAGTTAACCAACATTTGGCAAGGACGGAGACATCAAATTTCGCAACATTGGTTTTCAGATGGTTACCTGAGGGTTTCTGCAACTTTTAAAAAGGGTAAACTTCATGGAGAGAAAAAGCTATGGTCCCAGGAAAAGGACCATAGCTTAATCGCCCAACTGAATTACAAAGAAGGAAAAGCTCATGGTCAACAGTTGATGTGGTATCCCTCTGGGGAATTATATAAGAGGCTACATCTCAATAACGGAAAAGAAGAAGGGATTCAGCAGGCCTTTCGAAAAAATGGAGCTTTATATGCTAACTATGAAGCAAAAAATGGGCGAATTTATGGGCTAAAAAAAGCCTCCCTTTGTTATGGTCTCGAAGAGGAAGAATTAAAACCCTTTCAATAAGGTTAGCGTTAATCTATTAAAACAAGCATAATCGCTTTAGCTTTCTTATCTTAGATAGGTGGATTCATTCTTCGGATCCGAAAAACCTTTCTATGAAAAAGCTTCTATTGCTGCTGGTCCTTTTGATCAGTGCCAACTCCTTTGGTCAAACCATCTTAGGTCAATGGGAAACCACGGATGACAAAACAGGTGAAAAAAAGGCCTTGATTGAAATCTACCAGAAAGGAGATCAGTATTTCGCCAAAATAGTCGACTCCTATATCAGTGAAAAAGGCAAGCTCTGCGACCGTTGCAAGGGGTCCAAAAAGAACCAACCCATAGAAGGCCTGGTAATTATTGAAGGTTTAGAAAAAGACGGTGACGAATTCAATGGAGGCACAATCTTGGATCCAGAGAACGGCAAGACCTACAAGTGCTACCTTGAACTCATCAACAAATCAAAGCTTAAAGTAAGAGGTTATCTGGGGGTTTCTCTTCTTGGTCGAACCCAGTACTGGACGCGGAAGTAATTGAGGTCCAATGGATAAAATGTTGATCTTTAAGCACAATGTAAAAAACTTGGGGTTTGCGGTCTTAGCCCTTGTAATTCTATGTGATTACGCGCTGCCCGGTTCTTCAAAAAATTCGGAGGTTCAGAATGTGTCAAAGCATAGACAGAATTACTACAACGCCGCCCAAGGTTATCACTACTCCTACCGGGTGATTACTCCCGATCGGCCTATTTCGGTAGACGAGAATTTTGCTAAACTCATTCACGACGAGCCTAAAATTGAATATTCACTTTCTCCAATTTTTAGTCAAGTGAATTGGTATCGTCTGCCTTCAGATAATCAACGTTACACCTACTCCTTGAGGTTGGTCTCTGGTTTCATTTTACCCCTGGGTTACCTTACCATGGTCTTTTTTTCAATTCGATTAAAACGCGCTTGGATCTTTCCGTTTATCGTTGCACACATACTCCTATTCGCGAATACCTTGATGCTTTTGTTTGCCTAGGTGGTATTTTGATGAGTAATCTTTCAGTGGTTTCCATTCCGCCCGAAACCCACTAACTTTGCCGTATGAGCATCATTTCGGATGACATTCAACAGGCAGCTTCCCTCCTTTCTCAAGGAGAGCTCGTGGCCATTCCCACAGAGACGGTTTACGGACTTGCCGCTAATATCTTTGACGAGGCAGCGGTTAAGAGTATTTTCGCTGTAAAGCAAAGGCCGCTCTTTAATCCATTGATTGTTCATTTGCACTCCTTGGCTCAAGTCGAAGAAGTGGCATCCGAGTTTCCTCTAAAAGCTCGTCAATTAGCCGGTCACTTTTGGCCCGGCCCCCTGACTCTGATCCTGAAAAAGAAAGCGGTCGTTCCGGATTTAATTACCGCCGGAAAAGACACCGTGGCTCTTCGTATACCTAATCATCCCATCACCCAAAAATTGCTGATGGCACTTGATTTTCCGATAGCGGCACCCAGCGCTAACCCTTTTAATCGTATCAGTCCTACTCGGGCCGAACATGTGGAAGCCTATTTTGGCGATCAAATCCCCATGGTATTGCAAGGTGGCGAATGCCAGCGAGGGATTGAGTCTACTATTGTTGGATTTGAAGAGGGAGAGGTGATTGTTTACCGACTGGGCTCCTTGGCTATAGAAGATATTGAAAAGGTGGTCGGAAAGGTAAGGCTGAAAAATAAAAAGGAAAAGGCTCCCAACGCCCCTGGAATGCTTTCGAAACACTATTCACCCAAGACCGAAATGATCCTGGTTGATGATTTAGCAGTTGCCCTGCGAAACTACCCGGGCTCTTCTATTGGGGTTCTCCAATTCAAGGCAGATTCCGATCTGGGGAGCTCTATTCATCAAGAGGTTCTTTCGGCAAAGGGGAGTCTGAAAGAAGCAGCCGCCAATTTGTACCAAAGCCTGCATAAACTCGACAGCCTGAAACTGGACATCATCCTCGCAGAACGCTTCCCGGAAGAAGGACTGGGTAAAACCATCAACGATCGCTTGGAACGAGCGGCGAA
>CAZLGZ010000141.1:0-6895 GCA_964558965.1 uncultured Flavobacteriaceae bacterium | reverse complement strand
TAAATTGCAGGGCCGAAAACGCTCTTTTTTTATCAATGGAACAAAATCCAAGCCTCCCTACGCACAAAATTAGAATTGTAACCGCTGCTTCGCTCTTTGACGGCCACGATGCCTCAATCAATATTATGCGAAGAATCATGCAATCCAGTGGAGCTGAAGTGATTCACCTCGGGCACGACCGCAGTGTCGAAGAGGTAGTTCGCTGTGCGATTCAGGAAGATGCTCAAGCGATTGCGATGACCTCTTATCAAGGAGGGCACAACGAGTATTTCCGGTATATGTATGATTTGCTTCAAGAGCAAGACGCCGGACAGATCAAAATCTTTGGTGGTGGAGGAGGTGTGATCTTACCCGAAGAGATCAAGAGCCTTATGGATTACGGAATCGAGCGCATCTATTCGCCGGACGACGGACGTGAACTCGGACTTCAGGGGATGATTAACGATTTGATTCAACGCAGTGATGTTCCAACGCCGGATATGCCAGCAGACCGCAAGGCCAATTTGCGCGAGAAATTAGAGCAAAAAGACGTGGTGTCCATTGCCCGACTCATTTCATTGGCAGAGAACCGTGCGGAAGATTTTAACGAAGAAATTAAGGGGTGGGAAGCCCCTACTCAACCGAGTCCCGTACTGGGAATAACAGGAACCGGAGGGGCAGGAAAGTCCAGTTTGGTTGACGAGTTAGTTCGTCGTTTCCTCTTGGAGCACCCCGAAAAAAACCTGGCCATCCTTTCGGTCGACCCCAGTAAGCGAAAAACTGGAGGCGCACTCCTCGGAGACCGTATTCGCATGAACGCCATCGACCATCCTCGGGTGTATATGCGTTCCTTGGCGACTCGACAATCCAACCTCGCCCTTTCCAAGTATGTTGCAGATGCCTTACAGGTTTTGCAATGGGCCAAGTTTGATCTGATCATTCTGGAGACCTCGGGTATTGGGCAATCCGATACGGAGATTCTGGAACACAGCGATGTTTCACTCTATGTGATGACTCCCGAATTTGGGGCAGCTACACAGCTCGAGAAAATCGATATGCTCGACTTTGCTGATCTGGTCGCCATCAATAAGTTTGACAAACGGGGCGCCTTGGACGCTCTGCGTGATGTGCGCAAACAATACGTGCGTAATCATAACCTTTGGGAAAAGGATCCAGAGAGCCTGCCCGTATTTGGAACCATTGCCTCTCAATTCAACGATCCTGGAATGAATACCCTTTATCGCCAAATCATGGAAGTGATTTCGGAGAAATGTGAAGTGGATCTCGCCAGTCAATCGAAATTGAATGAAGGTGAAAGTGAGAAAATTTATATCATACCTCCGGCCAGAACACGGTACCTTTCTGAGATTGCTGAAGGTAACCGACTCTACAAAGAAACAACCGAGCACCAAGCGACTGTTGCTCAGCATTTATACGGCTTGTATCAGTCGATAATTGGCTTGACTCAAGCGGTGGGCAAAGCGCTGCCGGAAGGGGAATTCGTCAATAAGAGAGACTTAGACCGGGAGGATATTCTGGATGGGATCGTCGATCCTGTTAAGAAGGAATTAGCAGAGCGTCTGTTGGAAGAATTTGATCGCGTAAAGCTCGAGCTCAATCCACACCATTGGGAAGAGTTAGCGCAATGGCCTGAAACCAAGACGCGGTATAAAAATGAGGAGTACGTTTTTGAGGTAAGAGGAAAGGAGATTCGAATTCCCACCCACACCACCTCTTTGTCCGAAAATCAAATCCCTAAAGTCGCGCTACCCTCTTACCAGGCGTGGGGAGATGTTCTGCGCTGGTTGCGAAAAGAGAATGTACCGGGACGTTTCCCTTTTACCTCAGGACTGTATCCATTTAAGAGAACCGGTGAGGATCCCACCCGTATGTTCGCTGGTGAAGGCGGGCCAGAGAGAACGAATCGTCGTTTTCATTATGTGAGCCTGGGAATGCCGGCCAAGCGCCTTTCGACCGCCTTTGATTCGGTAACCCTCTATGGGCAAGACCCTGATCACCGACCTGATATTTATGGGAAAATCGGAAATGCCGGGGTTTCGATATGTTGCTTGGACGATGCCAAAAAGCTGTATTCTGGCTTTGACCTGAGTAATCCCATGACATCGGTGAGTATGACCATCAATGGTCCTGCCCCCATGTTGTTGGCCTTCTTTATGAATGCCGCGATTGATCAGAATTGCGAGAAGTACATTTGCGAGCAGGGCCTCGAAAAAGAGGTTAGCGCCAAAATTCAAAAACTCTATAAAGACCGTGGTTTGTCCGTGCCTCAGTATGCCGGTGATTTGCCAGAGGGGAATGACGGGCTGGGCTTAATGCTATTGGGGTGTACAGGAGATCAGGTCTTACCTGCCGAGGTCTATCAGCGTATCAAGGCCGAGACCCTATCTCAAGTTAGAGGAACGGTTCAAGCCGATATTCTCAAGGAGGACCAGGCGCAAAACACCTGTATTTTTTCAACGGAGTTCGCCCTTCGCCTGATGGGCGATGTGCAGGCTTACTTTATTGAAAAAGAAGTGCGAAACTTCTATTCGGTTTCCATATCCGGTTACCACATCGCCGAAGCGGGAGCCAACCCGATTACCCAGTTGGCCTTTACCTTGGCCAATGGATTTACCTATGTGGAATATTACTTGAGCCGGGGGATGGATGTCAACCAGTTTGGGCCTAACCTTTCGTTCTTTTTCTCCAACGGAGTGGATCCTGAATACGCGGTTATTGGTCGAGTGGCTCGACGCATCTGGGCCAAGGCCTTGCGTGATAAGTACGGAGCCAATCCGCGAGCGCAAATGTTGAAGTACCACATTCAGACTTCCGGAAGAAGTCTGCACGCTCAAGAGATTGATTTTAATGATATCCGAACGACCCTTCAGGCCTTGTATGCGATTTACGATAACTGTAATTCTTTGCATACCAATGCTTATGATGAGGCCATAACCACACCGACAGAAGAATCGGTACGACGTGCCATGGCCATTCAATTGATTATCAATAAGGAATTGGGACTGGCCAAAAACGAAAATCCGCTACAGGGATCCTTTATTATCGAGGAGCTGACCGACTTGGTGGAAGAAGCCGTACTGATGGAATTCGATCGCCTCACCGAAAGAGGGGGTGTCCTTGGAGCGATGGAAACCATGTATCAGCGTTCAAAAATTCAGGAAGAAAGTCTTCACTACGAAATGCTGAAGCACACCGGTGAATATCCGATCATTGGAGTGAACACTTTCTTGAGTTCTAAAGGATCACCAACGGTGTTGCCTGCGGAAGTTATTCGGGCGACTGAAGACGAGAAGAAACGTCAAATCGAAACCCTCGGCTTGCTACATTCACGTTATTCAGAGGGTACTGAAGATAGGCTTAAAGACTTGCAAAGGGCGGCAGTGAACAACGAGAACCTATTTGAACACTTGATGGAAGTGGCTAAGTACTGTTCCCTAGGACAAATTACTCAGGCCTTATTCGAAGTAGGGGGAGAGTACCGGAGAAATATGTAAAACCTAGGACAGGCGTCTAAGCTTCTTCCAGTCTTTTTGAAAAAGAAGTACTTCTTGACGGAAGAGCTCCAGGTATTCTCGATCCTGAACCCCGTCATTTTCGAGTCCACGGATATAGGACAAAAGGTTTTTGGTAGCCGTTCCCCAGCGTCTTCCGGGCTTGCTTGTACGTCTTTCTTGCAGGGATTGAACGAGCTCCATTAAAATGGTGGATTCATAGCGCAGGGCCTCTGATATTTCTTCTCTTAAAGAAGCAACTCGTTTTCGACTCGGAAAGGAGGTCATCCAAGGGTAAGTGTAGATCCTTTTAGGTTCTTTCTCTCCGTTAAAACCATAGCAGGCCGAAAGGGCATTCGCAATGCCAGCCACCTCTTGGGTTCGGGAAAACAGCCGCAGTTTTAAAGAATCGCTTTCTTGGGACACAATTTTTCTTTTTATCAAAGTTACTGGAGGTAGAGAATATTCTTACTTAAAGAATTAAGGTAAAAAGATAAATATGCTTTAATTATTAATTAATTTTAGATTTAAAGCCTAAATAATGGATGCAATTAACTTTAGAATTCTGGAAGCCTTGCAGGAGGATGCGCGTATGCCTTTTACTCGGATAGGCCAAGATCTCGGGATGAGTTCGCCAGCAATTAGCGATCGGGTGAAGAAAATGGAGGATCTCGGAGTCATTCGTGGGTACAAGGCCATTGTTGATCCCAAGGCCTTGGGTTATCAATTGCAGGCCATGATCACCCTGAGGGCCTTCGTTGGAAAATTGCGTCCTTTATTGGATAAAGTACCTCAATTGCGAGAAGTACGAAATTGCTATCGCATTACCGGGACCGAGAATATTATCATGGAAGTGGTTTTGGAAGATCAGGGGCATTTGGAGCGCTTTATCGATTTACTCATTGCCTATGGTGAAACCAGAACCCATGTTGTTTTATCTCAGGTAATTGCGCAAAATCCATTGGGCAGACCTCTGGCAAAAAAGGATTGAAAGGGGGAATCATTTTCAATATCTTTGTTAAGCAGTCCGCGTTTTGGCGGGATTTTTGATGCGTACCTGGCATGAGCAAAAAACACAGCACTCTTCTTCTCTTCAGCTTCTTTTACATTTGGGTAAATGCACAACAATTCACCATTAAGCCAGGTGAGGTCTACGATTCTATTCCTGTTGTAGGTGCGGGAGAAAGCTACTCCATCTTTCTACCCAAGGGATTCAAACAGCAAGGTAAATGGCCCATCCTTCTGGTCTACAATCTTCAGGGTAAATCAACAGATCAATTGCGTAAGCTCACCACACTGGCGGATCGAGAAGGATATATGCTCGCCGCAAGCCATCAAGTCAGTGATAGCTTAAGTATTACAGATAATGTATTGGTGACCGGTCGGATGATTGAGTCTATCAAGGCCCTTTTTCCAATACACCTCGGACGGGTCTATACCTATGGGCGAGGAATTAATGCCCGCTTTGCGAATCTGGTTCCTGTTTTGCTGAAAGATGTAGAGGGGGTGATATCAGATGGGGCCGGGCTGGCCAATCAGCAATTGATCAGCACCAAGAACCCTTTCCATTTTGTCGGCATCATCAAACCCACGGACTTTAGCTATCCGCTCATGACCTTGGATGTAGAACGTCTGAATCGACTTAAGTTCAGAAATCAATTGCTGTTAGAAGAAATAGTGGATTCCGTGAATCAGGAGAAAGAGCACGAAGCCACCCTAGGAAGGGCTTTGCGCATGCTTACGCTGGCTTCTATGAGGGACCAGTACACTCCGCGAGATACCGCTTACATCAATCAATCTTTTGTGGAAGCCAATGGGCAGGTCCAGCGTCTGTACGCCAAAGGAAAGGTTCAGAGAGCTTTGCAGTGGATGGCAGCCTGGAAGGTGTCTTTCACCGGTTTGAATAAAAATCAGGATTGGTCAGAGCAGGAAAAGGAATGGAAAAAGAGCAAATTATTCCGCTCCCAGAAACGAGAAGAACAGGGGGCTTTCTTTAAGGAAGAAATACTCAAGGAGGATTATATCTACTACCTGCAGGAAGACATGGAAGTCACCAATTTCAATAATTTGGGATGGTGGAACTCGCAACTGGCCGATATTACGGAAAATCTGAAAAGCAGTAATGTCCGTGAGCAGGAGATGGGTTATCGATTGAAAAGTTTTATCAATGCCCTATTGGACGACAGCCTGGAGCTCTTAGAGGCCGAAAAGAACGCCAAAGAGTTCGATGAAACCCTCTATCTCTGGATGCTCAAAACCTTGACCTTGCCAGACAGTCCTAAGGCCTATCTTAAAGTGGCTTCTCTGAGTTCATACCGAGAAGACTATGGAACCGCTTTATTTTATTTGGAAGAACTACTGAAGACGGGCTACAAAGACCGGGCGAGCTTATACCAGTTGGAGGACACCGCACTGTTGCGTATTACACCTGAATTCAATGCTCTAATCGATCGATATTTTGACAAAGGTTCCCGCTATCAGCCAAAATAATAAAGTCTTTATAACCGCCGCTTTACTCGCTGCGGTTTTGCTCCTAAGCGGATGTCAAGAAAAGAAGTACCTGGACAAACGCGAAGAGGGTGCCATCACACCTGAATTAAAAGAAGCGTATTATTTTCAAGCCGACTTGAACCGTCAATTCAGCGATCCAAAGGATTCGCCCCTTAAAAAGAAAGACCTCAAAAGGTTTGAAGAGCTTTCGTTCTTTCCGCTCAATGCGGCTTATCTGGTCAAAGCTCAATTCTCGCGAAGTGCCGACAGCACACCTTTTTGGATGCCTACAACCACCGGTCGCAAATCTAGAGAGCGCATTTACGGTATATTGCAATTTGAGCTAGGCGGACGACAGCACCAGCTACAAGTGTACCAAGAGATTGATACGGCCGGTCAGGCCAGTCAAGGAGATCTTCTTTTTTTGCCTTTTGGGGACGATACCAACGGGCAGGAGAGTTATCCTGGGGGACGATATATGAACTTGAGTATACCACAAGGGGAGGAGGTCCTACTGGATTTCAATCAAGCTTACAACCCCTATTGCGCATACAATGCTAAATACTCTTGCCCTATATTGCCAGCACAGAATAGACTTTCGATCGAGATTCCAGCAGGTGTCAAATACCCCGAGCCCTGGCAGCATAAATAGATAAAAAAAGCCCACTCTTTCAAGTGGACTTTTTCACTAGTAAACCCTAAAGAATAATTATCCTAGTTGACTTCCGTCCTTTGATTACAAGGAAAGGAAGAAAGACAATTTATAAAAGTCGTTAGGAGCAAAACGGCTGTCTTCGTCGGCTAGATTTCCTCCGAAAGAAAAGCGAAGTCCGGCATTTCCTTTTTGAAACTGGATGTATGGTCCTAGCCAAACATAGCCATCTACACGATCGAGCTCACCTCCCCCATTGACT
>CAZLGZ010000140.1:0-6924 GCA_964558965.1 uncultured Flavobacteriaceae bacterium | reverse complement strand
ATAACATATTATTGGCCGCCGGCGGGAGGACCAGGGGTCCAGCGTTGGTTGCAGATGTTGAAGCACCTTCCTGAACACGGTTTTGAGATCAGTGTTTGGGTACCCGAAAACCCCTTTTACCCGATTGAGGATGACCAGTTAGTCCAGGACATTCCAGAAAACATAGAAGTGCTCAAAAGTCCGATTCGAGAACCGGGTCAGTTTTTAAGGTGGGTTGCCCCTCGTAAAACCAAGCGCATCAGTGCAGGGATATTACAAGAGAAAAAAGTAGGTTGGACGGAGCGAGTTCTGCTCTCTATCCGAGGCAATCTGTTTATTCCAGATGCCCGCATTGGCTGGGTTAAACCCAGTGTTCAAAAACTAGTTCCTCTGATTCAAGAGAAGAACTTTCAAACCGTAATTACCTCCGGACCACCGCATAGCTTGCACCTCATTGGCCAGGAGCTCAAAAAGTCTTGCTCGATTAAATGGGTCGCCGATTTTAGGGATCCCTGGACCAGTATTGGGTACCACAAAAAGCTGGGACTGGGAAGAAGGGCAAGCAGAAGGCACCAAGAGCTTGAAAAAAAGGTACTGCAGTCGGCCGATCAGATCTTAGTGACGAGCCCCGGAACTAAGAAGGAATTTCAGACCCTAAGCACTCAACCGATCGAAGTGTTGACCAATGGGTATGAGAGCCTCACGGAAAAGGGGAGGTTGGACTCCGATTTTACTCTTTCTCATATCGGGTCCTTATTGTCGGCTCGTAACCCTAAGGCACTTTGGCAAGCCTTATCGGAACTAAAAACTGAAGACTCCTTCTTTGCTGAAAAGTTTAGGCTACAACTAGCGGGAACAGTGAGCGAGGAGGTTATTCAAACCATACGTGATGCAGGTTTAGAAGAGAACCTGCTACTCTTGGGCTACATTCCACACGCCGAGGTGAGGCAACTCCAAGCCCAATCGCAAGTCTTGTTGCTGCTTGAGATTAACCAAGCGTACACCACCTCCATTTTGCCAGGGAAACTCTTTGAGTACATGGCAAGCCTTCGGCCGATATTAGCTGTAGGGCCGAAGGGATGGGATGCTCAGGCTATTCTGGAAGAATCCCAAACAGGGCGTTTTTTTGGGTACGATCAGAAAGAAGCCATCAAAGCGCAATTGAAGGATTGGTTTGCCCGTTACCAGTCTAATACCCTAAACGTTAAGGGTATTGGAATTGAAGCGTACAGTCGTAAAAACTTAAGCGCTCAGCTCGCTTCTATTTTAGCATGGGAATAGTATTCAAACAATCGGCATTAAATACGGCCATCACCTTTTTAGGTTTTGGTATCGGTGGTGTGAACACCTTATTCCTTTACACCTACATCCTAGGAGATAGCAACTACGGTCTAACCATGGTTATCTTATCGACTGCCGCCCTACTTATGCCCTTGATGGCTTTGGGCATGCACAACACCCTGATGCGATTTTACGAAGGCTATAAAAATCAGCAACAACAAGATGACTTTTTAGCTTACACCTTGTTTTTGCCTCTATTGCCCGTGGGACTAATAGCGCTTAGTGTGCTATTATTTCCGGATCAGCTCGAAGGCTTCTTAAGCCGAAGAAATCCAGAAGTGGGGGGCTACCTGTGGTATATTTTTCTTATCGGTATGGCGATGGCCTATTTTGAGATCTTTTATGCCTACGCCAAGGTCCAACTAAAATCCGTTTGGGGTAATGCACTTAAAGAAGTCTTTAGCCGATTCGGGGTCTTTCTGCTTTTGCTGGCCTATTACCTCGAATACATTGACCTGGACACTTTTTTTGGCGGATTAGCAGGGGTTTACTTTTTGAGGATGCTTTTGATGAAACTCTATGCCTACCGAATCAGAATGCCCAAACTTCGGTTTAAAGCCCCGAAGAATCGACGCGCCATTTGGACGTACACCCTTTTAATCGTTCTGGGAGGGTCTGCAGCAGTTATCTTATTGGAGATCGATAAGTTCATGCTCAACCAGTACATTGATTTGGCCAAGGTGGCCTACTATGGAGTAGGGATCTATATCGCAACGGTGATTGTGGTTCCCGTTAGAGCGATGAATCAAATCACATTTCCTCTAACGGCCAAGGCCCTACACCAAGACGATAAGTCGGAACTCAAAGCACTCTATCAAAAATCCTCCATCAATTTATTGGCCGCATCAGGGCTCTTGTTCTTACTGATTATTAGCAGCTTGGATGATCTTTACGCACTCTTGCCGGAAGACTACAGTCAAGGCTGGTATGTGGTCTTGATTATTGGCTTGATGAAAGTGATGGACGCCTCCTTAGGCAATATCAACTCCTTGCTCTTTTACTCCAAATACTACAAAGGGATGCTCATCCTGGGAATCGTTCTAGCCGTTTTGACGATTGTGTTGAATATTCTCTTTATCCCACAATGGGGTGCCATTGGAGCGGCTTGGGCCACCTTTACGGCTGTGTTGATTTACAACGGGTCTAAACTCCTTTTTGTCTGGCAAGTATTCGGTTTATTTCCTTGGCGGAAGAGCACCTTGCTCCTCTGCTTTATGATCCTCCTGATTGGTTTTGGATTTTATTGGTTGCCCCTTGGTCTAGAAGGAGTGGTCGCCATTCTAGTGCGATCTGTGCTTCTAGGAGGAGTCTACCTTGGTTTGCTGTATTACTTCGGGTTTTCGGCCGATATCAATCAGGTCATCAATAGTCGGTTAAAGAAAGGGTAAAAAGAAACCCCGAGAAGGAAAATCCTGCCCGGGGTTAAACAACTAACCAACCTAAAAACTAATTGTTTGTATTAAGACGATCGAGAGGATCGACTGTTACTTCTTCCTGAACTACTTCTTCCTGAACTGTTTCTGCTTCGAGAAGAGGAGCTTCGCTTCGCCGAGGTATTTCGGGATCCACTGCTGCGTTTTACAGACTTGGATGATCGGGAAGAAGCATTACTTCTTTTATTCACGGAACTTCTATTCGAATTTCCTTTAGAATAGGATTTGGTTGTACGGCTTACCGTTCTTCCTTGTCCATTGGAACGAACCTGTCTTTTGGTTACCGTAGTCCCTTTTCTATTCTGGGTCACTTTTCGGGTAGTGGTTCTGGTCGCTTGACCTGAACTTCTCCCTTGAGTCGTGCTGCGACGCACCGTCGTTGTACTTCTATTGCCATTACTTCTGTTAGTGCGTACCGTTGTGCTACGATCAGAACCATTTCTGTTGGATCTTACGGTGGCACTACGGTTAGAAGAACCACGGTTTGTGCTGTTGCGGTTCACGTCTCGACCTTGACGGTTGTTGTTACGTGTCACCTTGTTGTTTGAACGACCACGATCGGCAAGAGAAACAGTTCTATTCGAACGATCTGCTCTTCGGTTCTCGCGAACAGCTACACGTCTGTCGTTGCGGTATACACGTGCACGGTCTCTATCTTGTCTGTAGCGTCTTTCCTGACCGAACTGGTAGAAAGCGCGACGTCTGTTGAAACGATACGGTCTGTAATAGGTGTATCGGATCGGGTTATAGAATCGTCGGTAAGGTGTATTCCACACGGTACAGAATCCAAATGCCGGACGGGCAAAGTATCGGTGCCATGGACGGAAAACATAGCGACGGTTATAGATATTGATAAAACCAGTATAGTGTGTGAAAACGCGGTTTCTATAAAAGAGACGCAGTCCACCGATACGGCTTACCAGGCCATTTCTATACCAGATATCGACGTTTCCGATCTGATTTACACGACCGTAGAAGTCGTAGTAAATCGGGATGTTTTCAACTTGAATTACAGCGCCGTAATCGTCGTACTGAACGAAGGGGTTGTAGTCAAAACCAGAGTTGAAGGTTACTCCAACATTTCCGAGTTGTACACCAACTCCCACACGGGCTTGATTACCGATAAAGAAATCGAATTCACCATCCGGATAAACCGAGAAGGTTACGCCTCCTTCATCAAAAATGAAGTTGTCGCCATAGTTGTTCCAGTTGCCGGGATAGACCTTATTCGCCGCCTCAGCAGTAAACAAGAATGGACTTGTCATCAGTACCGCTACCAATATGAGTATTCCTTTTTTCATAATCCTAAGGTTTAAATTTCCGAATGCAACTATTTACATCCGTCAATTAGAAAACAAACAGCGTGCCAAAAAAAACACACTAGACTCAGAAGTCTGTATATCAGCCGTTTAAAATTTTAAAAAAAGAATAACGTTGTAAGTCGAAGACTACGAAAATTAGGAAGTCAATTTTTCTGCAAGGTAATTCCCGGTATGAGAATCCTTGATTTTAGCCACTTCTTCAGGGGTGCCAGCGGCACTTAAATAGCCCCCGTTTTGCCCGCCTTCTGGTCCTAAATCCACAATGTAGTCGGCACACTTGATCAAATCAATATTGTGCTCAATTACCAGAATGGAATGACCTTTTTCGATGAGCGCCTCAAAGGACTTCAGCAACTTTAGAATATCATGAAAGTGAAGACCGGTTGTTGGCTCGTCAAAGATGAATAAGGTTTTATCGGATTGATGCCCCTTGACTAAAAATGACGCTAGTTTAATTCTCTGGGCTTCACCACCCGATAAAGTCGCAGAGGATTGGCCAAGAGTAACATAACCCAATCCAACATCTTGAAGGGGCTGTAGTTTTTGAACCAACTTCTTTTGCTGGTGCTCTTTAAAGAAACGAAGGGCATCATCAATGGTCATATCGAGCAATTGACTGATGTTAATCCCTTCATAGGTGACTTCGAGGACTTCTTTTTTGAAACGAGTTCCTTTACATACATCACAGTCCAGGTGAACATCCGCCATAAACTGCATCTCGATGGTAATTTGCCCTTCTCCCTTGCAGTTCTCACAACGCCCGCCATCGACATTAAAGGAGAAGTGCTTGGGTTTGTACCCACGCAATTCCGCTAGTTTTTGACTGGAATAAAGGGCGCGGATGTCATCGTAAGCCTTTATATAGGTTACCGGGTTGGAACGGGAAGATCGCCCGATGGGGTTCTGATCAACAAATTCAAGTTGCTGAATAGCACTGATGTCCCCTTCGATCGTACTGTGTTGACCAGGCCTGTCACCATAGCCTCCGATTTCTTTCAACAAGGCAGGGTAGAGGATCTTCCGAACAAGAGTACTTTTTCCACTTCCCGATACTCCCGTAACTACGGTCAATCCTTGTAGCGGAAATTGGACATCTATATTTTTGAGGTTGTGCTCGCGAGCGCCTCGAATACGAATAGATTTCTTCAGGTTTCTCCTTTTGGTGGGAAGAGGGATTTCTAAAGACCCATTTAAATAGGAAGAGGTAAGCGAATCGGATTTCATGATATCCTCAATCGTTCCTTCTGCTACGACTTCTCCTCCAAGGGTTCCCGCTTCTGGTCCTATATCTATAATATGATCGGCCGCCCGCATAATTTCTTCATCGTGTTCCACCACGATCACCGTATTGCCCAAATCCCGGAGATCTACCAGAACCGAAATAAGGTTCTCCGTATCCTTCGGGTGCAAACCGATACTGGGTTCATCCAATATATATAAGGAACCCACTAAACTACTTCCGAGGGAGGTAGCCAGATTGATGCGTTGACTTTCTCCACCCGAGAGCGTATTGGATTTTCGGTTGATACTTAGATAACCGAGACCAACCCGAATCAAATAAGATATACGGTTGTTGATCTCGATGAGTAAGCGCTTGGCTACATTTTGTTCGTAATCCGAAAAGGCCAGGTCCTGGAAGAATTCTTGAAGTGCAGTAATCGGTAGGTCGACCAGCTCGCTTAAGGACTTGCCTCCAATCTTGACGTACGCGGCTTCCTTTCGCAAGCGCGTCCCCTGGCAAACATCGCATTTGGTCTTTCCGCGGTAGCGTGAAAGCAGCACCCGGTTTTGGATCTTATAACTCTTTTCTTCAAGCTGCGTAAAAAACTTGCGGATTCCGATGAAGTGATTATTGCCTTCCCAGACCAATTGCTTTTGTTCCTCGGAAAGTTCAAACCAGGGCTTGTGTATAGGAAAGTCGAATTTGTAGGCCGAATCTACCAGTTGATCCCGGTACCAGCTCATGCTTTCTCCCCGCCAAGGAAAAACGGCGTTCTCATAAATGGACAAGGCGGTATTGGGGATAACTAAGTCTTCATCAATGCCAATGACATCTCCATAGCCCTCGCATTTTGGGCAGGCCCCATAAGGATTATTAAAACTAAAGAGGTGGGTGTTGTTCTCTAAGAAACTCATCCCGTCGAGTTCGAACAAGTTGCTAAAAGAGATCCGATCTCCTGAATCTACTTCTTCCAGAGTGCAATGTCCTTTTCCTTCAAAAAAGGCATTATCCACGGCTTGCCCCAAGCGGTTATAGAAATCATCATCTTCTTGTTTTACGACAATACGGTCGACGATGAGTTCAAAGCTCCTACCCAAATCTTCAGGAACCTGATCGATGCGGTATACTTTGTCCTTATACTTGATCCTGGCGTAGCCTTGTTTCGAAAACAGCTGGGCTACCTTAATGGGCTCCCGGTCTTCTGGAACCTGGATGGGTGCCAGTAAAAGTAGCCGTATGTCGGTTTCGAAGGTTTTAACCTGATCGATAACATCCGAGACCGTATGCTTCTTCACTTCCTTTCCCGAAATAGGGGAATAGGTCTTCCCAATACGAGCGAACAGCAGTTTAAGGTAATCGTAGATTTCGGTGGTTGTTCCAACCGTTGATCGGGGATTGGTGGTATTGACCTTTTGCTCAATGGCAATGGCCGGGGCAATTCCTTTAATAGAATCCACCTGAGGCTTGTCGAGTTTTCCAAGAAACTGCCTGGCGTAAGAAGAAAGAGATTCCACATAGCGGCGTTGCCCTTCTGCATATAAGGTATCAAATGCCAAACTTGACTTCCCCGAACCCGATAATCCGGTAATCACCACGAGCTGATTTCTGGGGATGGCTAAGTCAATAT
>CAZLGZ010000139.1:2407-6968 GCA_964558965.1 uncultured Flavobacteriaceae bacterium | reverse complement strand
GGTGTTGAGTTGAAAAAGAAGGTCAGTTAAGGCGAAAGGACATTCCACATCCAAGGCCAATAAGCGCTCCCGCACCAAATCGTCTTCCAGTTCTCGCATATGAATACTTCCAAAGAAGTTCTTTTCGAGGTTTTGGCGGAAGGATTTAATAGGTGATATATTCTTCAGTTCCTCCTGGAACTTCATTTTTTCAGGTTGGTCCATTGCTTCAATTTTTCTATTCCCTTCTCGAAGTTATAGGGAAATGACTAATTAAAAGGTAGGGTTTTCCTTAAAATAATTACGGAAAACCTTTATAAGCGGTATTTTTTTGTGTATTTCTAACTCTTTTAAAGAAATCCGCGGTTCTTGGCCGCGAGAATTAGAGCCATGTCGTTTTGATTCTCTGTTTCGAATTTGGTCTTGAGAGAACGTTTTCTATTCTCGATCGCAGAAGGAGAGAGGTCTACATGCTGTTCGAGATCCTTGGTGCGCGTACCCACGGAGAGGTGGTAGAGAATCTTGCGGTCTTTTTCGTCCAAATCAAAGCTATTCGACATTTTGCGACGGATCGCATTCAGGGCCTTTGCGGAGTAATAAGGGTCTCCTTTACTGACGGTTTTGATGGCTTCTTCCAGTGTCATCGGGTCAATATCGGTCTTGACCATATAGCCTTCAGGATTCACACTTTGCAGAATGGTGTTGATACGGTAGTTGTCGCTGAAAGAGGACATATAGATGATCCGACTATGGGGGACAAGTTGCCTGGCCAATTTCCCGAGTTCTTCTCCATTGTGGGGCTGAGATTCATTGGGAGGGAAGAGTTGTACATCGAGTAAAAGAATGTCGTAAGGGAACGAGTTGGCCGAATCTTCAATCTTTTGTTTACCCGCTTCGAAAGAGGTCGCGGTATCGACTAAAATATTGTGGTTGTCAAAAACAATTCTTTCTAAAATAAACTTATATCCCAACATGGTCATCTCGTGGTCATCGACCGCTAGTATGCGCAGTGTTTTCATCCTCGTGTTCCTTTAAACATTAGCTCGCTCTTCTTCAGGAATGGGGGTGTTTTGGAAAAGGTTGTCGTGGGGTAGACTAAAGTAGAGTTCTGTTCCCTGACCTACAGTACTCTTAATATCTAAAATACCGTTTATTTTTTTAATTCTGGACCTGAGATTCTTTAAACCGATGCCTTTATTTTCATCGGAAGGGGTAAAACCTATGCCATTGTCTTTGAGTTTCAGAGAAATGTCTTCTGCTGTTGCCTTCATTTCGACTTGCACCTCAGTAGCCTGAGCATGTTTGACCACATTCTTTAAGCCGCCCTGTAACATCCGATAGAGTTGAATTCTAATTTCGCCGGGGAGAAGGTCCCATTTGTAGTCATTGGGGTACATAAATCTGTATTCCAGTTTGGCGGGTTTACAGATGTTTTCTAAGAGCTCTTCTAAGGCCAGCGCAAACTCGTTAACCTTGCGGTAAGCGGACTCATTCAATTGGTGTGAGATGGAACGAAGTTCTTCTTCAATGCCCTGCAGCTGCTCAATGAGTTCCATTCGTTTTTGCACATCCTCTTCGGCTGTGCTGTTATTTAATCCGGAGAGGATGAGTCGAATGCCCAACATTTCACCCAGGATGCCGTCATGGATCTCTTCCGAGATGCTCTTTTCGGCGATTTGCTTGCCTTCTTCTAGCTTGGCTCTTTGGCTTAACATGAGGTTGTAGATTTCCTCATTGGCCAGTTGCTGTTGCTTTTCGTAGCGAAGCTCCTTGTTCTTATTGCGTTGCTCAATGATGACAAAGCCTCCAAAGGCAATGAGAATCAGCGCAAGACTTACCCCAAGCCAGATTTGCTTGGCCTGACTTTCTCTGGCAAGTTCTTCTTCTGCCTTGTCAACACCGTATTGAATTTCAGAGAATTTTTCTTGAAGGTTACGTTCTTCCAGCCAAGTGGTCTCCATGAGATCGGCGTAAAGTTTACTGTAATTCGTTTGTTCTTCACGACCGTGTATAGCAAGAAACCTTAATGTCTTTAGTTCCCGATCTGTGTTTTCATAAGTCTTTGCTAGTTCATAAGCATTTATCATTTTACCAATAGCCAGCGCCTTTTCTCCTTGACTTTCAAGTGCCTTGGCCCAGTTGTATTGAACCCAGGGAACATGTGTTTTTTTACTTGACTTAGCTAACTCTAAGGCTTCTGCGTATTTTTCTTCGGCTTCCTTAAAACTCAGATTCTTGGAATAGAAACCACTTGAGGCCAATCCAACCAGGCAATTAACTCTGAAACGATCTGAATTTAAATCCTCAAATTGGGAATAGAGCAAAGAGTAGTTACTGTAGGCTTTTTGGAAATTATTTAATCTAAGCTCAATGGAGGCCATATTATTGGTATAGATAAAAAGGTGCTTTCTGCGCTCAGCGGGGTCGTCGAGGTCTTTACTTATCTCATAACTCTTGCTATAAAAATCCAGTGCCGCTTTATAGTCTTTCATCCCTGCGTGAGCGACCCCCAATTGATTATAAACACTGACTAAAAGATCCCTTTTTTTCTTATTTGAAGAGGTGATTTTATCGAGCATACGAAGACATTCCGTCAAAGTCGTTTCTGACATTTCATAAAGTCGAGCGTTATCTTCAACATAAGCTATTCTATATAATAGCCGTGGCTTATAGATTACATCTTTATTTGCGAATGGTATATTCTTGATCTCTTCAAAGCCATCTTTTAAGATTTGATAAGAAAGGGCTAGTTTCCCTTGCTCGCTATAGTAATCCTCCAGATTATACAAGTGCCAGACGACTCCCTTTGCAGCACTTGGATTGTGCTTGTACTTTTTCAATAGTTTATTTACTCTAAAGAAAGAGGCGGTGTCTTTAAAATGCAGATGGGTCAGCGCGAGCTTATCGATAAGTTGAATTCTCTCTACATCATTGCTCAAATCGTCTAATTGGTCTTCTATGTTTTGTAGAGTAGAAGCGATTGCTGAAGAACTCGTTACACTGTCCTTTTTAAGGGTGTTGATTTGTTCAAATCCTTCTTCTAGTAATGATAATTCCTGATCGGCTGACGTGGAATTTTTGTCTTGGGTACAAGACAAAAAGAGTAGTATAGAGAGGGTGAAAGCGACGTTCAAAACGTTCTTCATGAAGCGGTTCTTTGGTTTGAAAGAAAATCCTGAAGAGAAGGTACAAAAAAACCCCAAATGTTAATTTGGGGTTGGGGAATAGATGACCTCATGAAGTGGATGAGGGTCAAAATTTAATCTTTTTCATCTTTCTTCTCATTCTCATCTCCGTCTGAAGAAAAAGTATCATAGAGTTCGGCCGTTTCGTCTTGGTCCGCGACGGCGTCGCAAGAGGTAAAACTTAAACCAAAGGTCAATAGAGCGAGTAGTGCAACTGTTTTTTTCATGATTTCGGGTGTTTTGGGTTTGTGATTTGATGGTGCTTTTTCAGTAAAGCGTACTATCAAAGTAGAAAGACCACCCGAGCTAAGCCCAGTGAAAATGGGCCTAAATAGTATCCTGAAGAAGAAAAGAAGAATCTGCCTTGAGTTTGCGAGAATTCGGTTAACTCATCGTTCTTATGGCGTTTTTGGTCAGCAGTTCCTTGAGTTGATCCACCCTGGGCTTGTAAGAGCGAGAGAAGGGCAGGGGTTCCCGGTCTCGAATACTGAACTGGTTTTTGCGGTAATTGATGCGCGAGACATAATCGCTGTTGATGATGTAGCTCTGGTGCACCCGAATAAAGTTTTCGGGCAGTGCCCCCTCATAAGACTTCAGGGTTTTATATGCCGAAATCACCTTCCCGTTACGCATATGGAAGTCCGTAGTGTTGTTGTCTGCCTTTAAATACAAGATTTCATCCGTCTTGAGGTAATGGAAATCCGAATAGGACTTCAGGCAGAGGGTTGGGCTCTTTTCTGAAAGGGGCAAGGTTTTTTGTAAGCGCAGTAGCGTTTTGTTCAGATCGAATCCCCGAAAGGGCAAGTGCATCAGGTCAAAGAATCCCAATTTTATCGCAGGATAGGCCATGCCGGTATCCCGAGAAAGCCCGATCATCAAGGGCATTTCTATCAAGAACTGATGCAATTGATTGATGAAGTTGTCCAGTGGAGCCCCCTGCTCCATGCGAACAAAAATCAGATTGGGCTGAGTTTCTAGGATGATTTCGAGACCTTCCTCGTAATCTTTGGCATGGGCTACTTCCATCAAGCCTTCTCGTTGAGAGAGGTGCTCAAGGGCAGAGGTAGAATCTGCACCCTCTTGATCGACAAAGACGTAAGTATATCCCATTTTCCCCAATAGTGGAGGGACAAGGTAGGGTGCATTTTGTGGAATGGACTACAGATTTTCCACAATAAAACTGAGGTTTTTCCTTATTCAGGAACAAATTCCAAAGCTCCCAAATCCGCTGGTAAACTGCGGGCATTCCCCAGGAGATCGAGAGGGAGAAGGGCCGAAATGGATTCTCGTGCGCGTTCTCTTGCCCCTGATTCGGGTAGTAAACGAAAGTCTTCTAAGGCCGGTTCCGCGAACTCTGCTGGGTTGTTCAAAAAAAGAGAGCGGTAGCGACTGATGTT
>CAZLGZ010000139.1:0-2307 GCA_964558965.1 uncultured Flavobacteriaceae bacterium | reverse complement strand
GCAGGAGTATTGCGGAATCCTGCAGTCCAGTAATTGGCCAGGGTGCAGTGACGAAATTGATAATGTCCGCCTAAATTGAGATAAACACTGTAAATCCCGGCACTTCCGATGATAGAATTGTCAACTGCTGCTCGGCTATTTCGGAGTAGTAAGCCAATATTCTGGCTGTTATGGATTTGGCTGTTGCTCAGCGTTAATCGCGTTGTTTCGGTTCCTCCGCCTTCCAGAAAAATTCCGACACTGGCATTGCGCAGGACCAGGTGATTCAACTGACTAGGACGGCTTTCGGCCGAAAGCCAAATCCCACCCCATTGGCCGGACTGGTATTCCCATTCGGGTTCCAGGCGGTCTCCTTCAAAGATCACGGCATTCTCTTTCAGCTCCTCGTCCGTACTTAAAGTCCCGTTGACCTGAAGACTGCCCTGAGGACCCACATAAATTCCTGAATTCTTGTGAAAGTAGAGCCGTGCTCCCGGGTCAATGACCAGATCACGGTCTTCGGGTACCGCTGCGTAACCGTAAATCACATAGGGCTTATCTGCGGTAAAACGCAGTTCGTCATCTTCCAATAAAAATCCTTCAAGTGCGATAATGTTGCCCTGCCCGTCAGTACCGATAGGCACCAATTCTCTTTGCCCATCTTCTCCGCGTTCGGGGTAAAGAAAAACAGCATCTCTTACCAGTGTGACCAGTTCAACCGTTTGGTCAGAAATCCCATCTCCAAAGAGGATTTGATCGGTCAAAAGGAAGTCGGGCTGACTGCCGTCCAAGCTTTGGGTGACTTCGACAAATACAAAAAGACTGTCTTGGGCTAGCAGTGGAATGTCTTCGAAGGATTGACCTGATAAACCATCGACATTTAGGCGGTAGGAGCTATTTGTTCCTTCTGCCAAGCGGACGGAGGGGATGAGGATGTCTTCATCAGAGGTATTGTATACTTTAAAATTGTAGGTGCTACTCGAAATCCCGGTGAAGATAGTATCCAGAAAAAGGGTGTCTTTTGAAAAAGCCAATTGTCCAGTGCTAGGACTGAAGTTAAAATCTTCCCGGCAAGAGGTAATGAGCAGAGTACTGATCACAAGTACTACAGCCGTGGCAGCCCAAAAGGGTTTTCTTGATTCTTGAGGATTACTTCGACTCATTTATTTCTCTTCAAAGCGAATTTCAAAGAGCTTATTCCAGTTCTTACCCGTGACAAAAAAACTATCACGTCCTGGATGATAGGCTATGCCGTTGAGCACGGAGTTTAAAGGATCCCATTCAGCCCCTTTTTTTACTCTCTCCATAAGGCCGCCCATATTGACAACACCGGTAAGGGCTCCAGTCTTCGCATCGATAATCATGATACTCTGTTTCTGGTATACATTGGCGTATATCTTTCCGTCAACATATTCAAGCTCATTCGCTTTATTGTATAACGATTTGTGGGTGACCAATTGTATATGTCCAACTTCTTTTAAAGTTTCGGGATCCAATTTCCAGAGTTTGTGGGTGCCGTCGCTTTTATAGATATACTTGTCATCATGGCACAGACCCCATCCTTGTTTGCTTTCGCCATAGGCAAAAGACTTTTCTCGGCCGAGCCCCGATAGGTTGTAAACAAAACCCAATCCCGCTTCCCAGGTAAGCCACACCACCTGATCATCCCAAACCGTTAACCCTTCACCAAAATACTGGTCTTCCAGCGCGGTCAAGGCCCAGACCTTACCCGTTTCGAATTCCAGTTTCTTCAAGAGAGAATTTCCTCTTTTTCCGGTACTCTCCAAGAGAGTGTCACCGTGAAATTCTAACCCCTGTGTATAGGCGCTAGGATCATGTCGGAATTCATTGAGCAGGGTATAGGTGTATAATTTCGGAGGGGTTTTGGACAAGAGGCGAATGGATTTGCTTTTGGTCAAGGTGTCCTCACCCACCAGGAGTTTGAATTGGAGTTCCTGATCTCCTAACGGAAATTCAGGCAAGGTAATCTCCTTGTTTCCCGAGCTCAAAACTTGATCCTCTAGCTTCACCGAGAGCAGGCTCCATTCTCGGTTCTTGGGGTTTTTGATCGTCCAAGTCAGAGGATCCCCAGCCTTTAACTTGGTGTTGTTGTCAATTTGAATCTTTAAATCATCAAAATTGGGATCGTCTTGGCATTGGGTAAGAAGCAAGAGAATCGGTGCGAAAAGAAGTAAAAGTGGTTTTTTCATCTGACACGAAATTAATAGGATATCCGAATTGCTACAAGAGGAAAAGGTTCTATCTTTGCCCGCGGCAAGTCCTACACGACCAGCTCCTGCAGAATCCCCCAGGGTGGGAACGCAGCAA
>CAZLGZ010000138.1:0-7019 GCA_964558965.1 uncultured Flavobacteriaceae bacterium | reverse complement strand
AGAAAAGAAAAGTCAGGCTCTGAGCCTGACTTCTTAAGACGAAAATTGTATGCTAATAATTATTCTGCATCTTCATCAAGGTAAATCGCATTATGGATTTTATTCAATGGGTCATTGATTATTTTTCTGATTCGACTATTTGCTGCATACTCTTGTACATAAACGTCCCCTATAAGCTTGTAAGTAATGGTTTCTCCGCAAGCGCTTAAGGTATAGGTATCTCTTTGTGTATTCTTGTGCTTACCAACTAAATGGATGTTCTCTTTTTTGCATCCTGTTTCGAAGGCAGCTAGTTCAAATAGTTGATTTTTAGTTGTCGTGTTGACTGTCTTGCAGGAAGAGAATATGAATAGAACGCAAACAGTTATTTGTAAGTAATTTCTCATGAAACCCGAATTTTTTATAAAACGCGAGAAATCAAGAAGAATTGCGAATCTATGCTCAAGCGAGCTTGGCATATCCCGTCAAAACAAAAAAAACCAGGGCTTAACCCTGGTTTCTTTTCATTCGTACTCGGAGCGGGACTTGAACCCGCACGGCCACAATGGCCATTGGATTTTAAGTCCAACGTGTCTACCAATTCCACCATCCGAGCGGATCCTCCACAGCAGTACTGCGGAGGCTGGACTATCAACAAAAAAACGCTGACCAGCAGCGTTTTTTGAGCGAAAAACGGGATTCGAACCCGCGACCTCCACCTTGGCAAGGTGATGCTCTACCAACTGAGCTATTTTCGCATTATTCAGGTTTCCCTACTCTAAAAAGCTACGCTTAACCCGTCTTCTTTAGAGCGGGGAGCAAATTTAATATAATTCTATAAAACAGAAAGAATAACAAAGGAATATTCCTTGAAATTCTGTTTCGGTTTTCGGGCTTGAACCTTAGGAGATCGCTTTGTTGGAGCGGCTTAGCAGGCGTTTTATCTCGTTGAGTTTCATCAGGGCCTCCACCGGGGTAAGGTTGTCGATATTGAGGTCCAAAATTTCTTCTTTGATCTCTTCCAACAAGGGGTCATCGAGTTGAAAGAAGCTGAGTTGCATTTCCTCTTCCGCGACCTGACTCATTGGAGTTTCTTTCTTCTCTGGAGAACTTTCCATTTGAATGAGCAACTTGTCTGCACGCTTTACAATGGTGGATGGCATCCCGGCCATTCGGGCCACATGTATACCAAAACTGTGGGCGCTGCCTCCGGGAACTAGCTTGCGCAAGAAGAGCACCTTGTCTTTTAGTTCCTCTACCGCCACATTGAAGTTTTTGATGCGATCAAAACGGTGGGTGAGTTCATTGAGCTCGTGGTAGTGAGTCGCAAAAAGGGTTTTTGGTTTGGACGGGTGCTCGTGCAAGTATTCGCAAATGGCCCAGGCAATGGAGATTCCATCGTAGGTGCTCGTACCTCTTCCAATCTCGTCCATCAAAAGCAAACTACGATCAGAGAGGTTGTTCATGATGGATGCGGTCTCGTTCATTTCGACCATAAAGGTGGATTCTCCTTTCGAGAGGTTATCGCTTGCACCTACTCGAGTAAAGAGGCGATCGACGATACCCAATTCTGCTCGTTCCGCCGGAACAAAGGACCCCATTTGGGCCAGAATCACAATCAGGGCTGTCTGGCGTAAAAGAGCGGACTTACCGCTCATGTTGGGACCGGTAATGACCAGGAGTTGTTGTTCGCTCTGATCCAGCAAGACATCATTGGCAATATAGTCTTCCCCGGGAGGTAATTGGGTTTCAATTACGGGGTGACGACCCTCGGCGATTCGGAGTTCTCCAGAATCCAGAAGGACCGGTTTTTTGTATTTCCGGAGGTAAGCCAGGCGTGCGTGACTGCTGAGTACATCGACCTGAGCGATGGCTTGGGCGCAGCCCTGTACTTCCTGAATATGTTGTTGCGCGAAGGTGATAAGTTGAGTGTAGAGCTGTTCTTCCAGCTGAGCGATCTTCTCTTCCGCCCCCAAATTTCGACCTCGTACTCTTTGAGTTCCTCGGTGATGTAACGCTCGGCATTGACCAAGGTCTGCTTGCGAATCCACTCTTCCGGCACCTTGTCTTTGTGGGTATTGCGCACCTCGATATAGTACCCAAAGACGTTATTGGAAGCGATTTTTAGGGAGGTGATTCCTGTGCGTTCTACTTCTCTTTTGAGCAGAGCGTCCAAAAAGCTTTTGCTGTTGGCGCCTTTTTCTCTTAGAGCATCGAGCTCTTCAGAATAGCCTTTGGCAAAGATGCCGCCTTTTTGGGCGATAGCTGGGGCTTCCTGGTCAATGGCCGTCGAAAGTCGTTCTTCTAGTTTTGGGCAACCCTTGAGTGCGGGTTGTAATTCTTTTAAAAGACCCTTTTCTACCGTAGTTAAGGTCTCGTGAACCTTTTGAACAGCGGCTAAAGATTCTGCAAGACGTAAAAATTCTCGCGGTTGAATCTTGGCAGTGGCCACCTTGGCCATGTAGCGTTCGAGGTCTCCAATTTGTTTTAAAGCGTCTTCCAGTTCTCCAAAAGACAATTCACTTTCATTGAGGTTTTGCTGGGCCTCGAAAAGTAGTTCAACCGCTTCCAGTCGTTTTTCGATGGCACTGCGGTCAGTAAGTGGAAAGGCTAACCAGCGTTTGAGCATTCGACCGCCCATGGGCGTATGGGTTTGGTCAATGATCTGTAATAGGGGAGTTCCTTCCCCTCTTGCGGTGCTAAAGAGCTCCAGGTTGAGTAAGGTAAAGCGATCCATCCAAAGGTGCCGATCATCTCCCAGAGGTTGCAGGCGGTTGATGTGACTCAGCTGCTTGTGCTGGGTTTCGGAGAGGTAGTGCAAAATTGCTCCTGCGGCCAAAACCCCGGCGTGGGTGTTTTGAATACCGAACCCCTGCAGGCTTTTGGTCTTAAAATGCCGGGTGAGGGTTTCGAGCGCATAGTCTTCGGAATAGACCCATCCATCGAGGTAAAAAGGGTGGGCGGAAGACTGCACTTCGCCTTGTTCTATTTTTTTTCGGTCTGCCCGCGGCATCAGAATCTCACTCGGAGCGAACTGTTGAAGGAGTTTGTTGATGATACCCAGACTGCCTTCAGTAGTGAGGAATTCACCGGTCGAAATGTCCAGTAAAGCCAGTCCGGTTTTTTGTCGGCCAAAGAAAAGAGAGGCCAGGTAGTTGTTGCTTTTCTTTTCGAGTATGTCGTCGTGCAAGGCGACTCCCGGAGTTACCAATTCGGTCACCCCTCTTTTGACGATGGTCTTGGTTTGTTTGGGGTCCTCTAATTGATCACAAATCGCTACCCGTTCTCCGGCTCGAACGAGCTTAGGGAGGTAGGTGTTGAGCGCGTGGTGAGGAAAGCCCGCCAGCTCGGTTTGATCCCCGCCGTTGTTGCGGTGTGTCAAGACGATATCCAAGACCTCTGCGGTGCGCACAGCATCCTGCCCGAAGGTTTCGTAGAAATCCCCGACCCGAAACAAAAGCAAGGCTTCCGGATGCTTTTGCTTAATGGCTTGGTATTGCTTCATCAAGGGGGTTACTTTCCCTTTCTTTGCCATAGGTTGCTGTCGTTAATCGTTATGAAGAGCTAATTTTGCCTAAAATAGGACAAAGCCAAGGCTTAGCCCGGGAATGTTGATATTTTGCCCCTTAAAGTGGAAAAAATGCGGAAGCTGAAAAATGAAGAGCTCGATCGGCTCAGTGTGGAGGAGTTTAAAGAAAGCCCCAAGGCGGGTTTGGTACTCGTTTTGGACCAGGTGAGAAGCCTAAACAATGTGGGCTCTTTTTTCCGAACGGCAGACGCCTTTTTGATTGATAAAATCATCCTTTGTGGGATTACGGCCAAGCCCCCTCATAAAGACATTCACAAGACGGCCTTGGGTGCCACCGAAACCGTGCAATGGGAATACGAAGAAAAGACCCTGGATGCGGTGGAGAAGTTGCAGCAAGAAGGTGTGGAAGTCTGGGCGGTGGAGCAGGCGGAAGGCTCGTCCGAACTTCAGGAGATCGCAATAGATCCGCAGAAGAACTACGCCTTGGTCTTTGGACACGAGGTCAAAGGCGTGAGCCAGGAAGTCGTGAGTCAATGCGATGGAGTGGCCGAAATTCCTCAATTCGGGACCAAGCATTCCCTCAATGTTTCCGTTTCTGCAGGCATAGCCATCTGGGAATTTATACGTAAAAAGCGCTTCGCTTCGAAGTAAGCACAAAAAAACCCCGACTGCAGAAGCAATCGGGGTTTCTCATATAAATATGAGTTAGTTTATAGGACGCGCAATAAAGGGATTAATCATCCGGCGACCAAATAATCGATCCAATTGGGTTGGATGATCGACAAACTGCGCTATTTCTTCGATAAAAAGACGCCGATCTCCCGAATGATGTAGTGGTAATCAGCCGGATTCTGAATGAAATCCAATTCACTCACATCGATGAGTAATTTAGGTCCGGAATACTGTTGCAGAAACAAACGGTAGCCTTCTTCTACCTGCTGCAGATAGTCGGGCTTGATCTCTTGTTCATAGCTGCGTCCTCTCTTCCTGATATTCTCAAGTAGGCGCTCTGTGTTTTGCTGGAGGTACACATACAACTGAGGCTGAGGGAGGGATTGCTGCATCAGGGTATAGAGCTTTCGGTACAGACGAAGTTCATCGGCTTCCAGCGTTACTTGGGCAAAAAGCAGGGATTTGCTGAGGTGGTAATCACTGAATACCCGATCGCTAAAAAGAGAGCTCTGGGGCAGTTGTTCTTGAAGTTGTTGAAAGCGGTCTGCCAAAAACGACATTTCGAGTGGGAAGGCATATCGCTGCGGATCTTTGTAAAAAGGGGGTAAAAAAGGGTTGTCTTCAAAGCGTTCCAAGAGCAACCTGGCGTTGTGATCTGCTGCTAATTTTTTGGTCAGGGAGGTTTTTCCGACCCCTATATTGCCTTCAAGGACCAGGTAGTCCAATTGATCAAAGATGGCAGTGGCAGAGCAAAACAAGCGTCCTTCCCGTACCTGCAAGTCTCCTTTGTCTGGAGCACTTTTGGTCAATTCAGCTATGGATTTTTCTAAGTTCGGGTGGTGGTAACTTCCGATGCCCAAATCGACCAGGGGTTGAAGGACAAAGGCCCGGTTATGTAATCGGGGATGAGGGACTTCCAAGGCTTCGTTTTCGATCTGTTGATCGCCGTAAAAAAGAAGATCCAAATCAATGGGGCGATCACTATAACCACTGCCGTTACGCTGACGGCCGGCTTCCTTTTCGCATTCCAACAAAACCGCCAAAAGGGCTTGGGGATTTAGCTCGGTTTCTAGTTCAACACAGCAATTGTAAAAAGGAGCACCGTCAAAGCCCACCGCTGGGTTCTCATAAACCGGAGAGCACTGCAAAACAGGACCCGCTTTTTCTTCTAAAATGAAGATGGTGCGCTGCAGATGTGCCCACCGGTCTCCCTGGTTACTTCCTAAAGAAATAAAGATGCGCTCGCTCCCTTTTTTATTCATAATGTAAAGTAACAAATCCCTTTCGAGAAAGACATATAAGGAAACACGGCTTTGCGTATCTTTAGCGTTTAAGCTATGCACTAAGAAAGTTTATATGAAGTTTTTGAGGAATTTTTTAGCCTCTATCATGGGGACCCTGGTTGCACTGGGGATATTCTGGTTCATGTTTGTCATTTTTATCTCTGTTCTCGGCAGTGCTGAGGATCCGGTGAGTATTCGCAACAACTCGGTATTGGAGCTGCAGTTCAGTGAGCCTATTGTCGATTATGTAGGAACACCTTCAGACGCCCCTTTTTCTGGTTTGTTTGAAGAATCGGCCGGATTGGATCAAATCCTCCACGCCATCCGGGTGGCCAAAAACGATAACCGCATCAAAGGGATCAATATCAAGACCAGCAGTCTGCTGGCCGGGATGGCCCAAACAGAAGAAATAAGAGAAGCCCTGCTCGACTTTAAATCAGAGGGTAAATTCATCTATGCCTACGCCGACTTTTATGGCCAAAAGGAATACTATTTGGCCAGTGTTGCGGATGAGGTCTTTTTGAATCCTCAGGGGATTATGGACTTTAAAGGGCTTTCGAGCGAAGTGCTTTTCTTCAAAGACTTTCAGGAAAAGACCGGTGTAAAAATGGAAGTGGTGCGCCACGGAAAATACAAGAGTGCGGTAGAGCCCTTTTTGGCTGATCGCATGAGCGACGAGAACCGCTTGCAAATCAAATCGCTTATTGAATCTCTCTGGGCGAGTATGATGGAAGATGTCTCGGAGACAAGAGGTATCGATGTCTCTGAACTCAATAGAATCGCCGATGAATTAGGTGGTAGAACTCCTGAAATGGCTGTACTCAACGGATTGATTGATTCCTTGGTCTACCAAGATCAGTACGATGCCCGTCTAAGAACGGAGCTGAATATTGGTGAAAAGGCAAGAATTCCATCGGTAAGTCTGAGAAATTACATCAAATACGCCAAGTCCAAACGCCTGAAAAAGGGGAAGGAACAAATTGCCTTGATCTATGCTCAGGGGCAAGTGGGTTACGGTTCAGGTTCGCCACAGGTCATCGGGCAGGGAAGCATCAATTCTGCTTTGAGAAGAGCCCGAAATAACGACAACATTAAGGCCGTGGTACTGCGTGTGAATTCTCCCGGTGGAAGTGCTTTGACTTCGGATCTGATTTGGAGAGAAGTTCAACTGACTCGCGAAGTAAAGCCCGTTGTGGTTTCTTTTGGAGATGTTGCTGCTTCCGGAGGCTACTATATTGGCGTAGCAGGGACCAAGATTTTTGCAGAGCCGACCACCATTACGGGTTCCATTGGTGTCTTCGGAACCATTCCTAACTTCAGTGAATTCGCTCAGGAAATTGGAATCAATGCCGAGCAGGTCGGGACCAATAAGAACAGTGTGGATTACTCCATTTTCGAACCCATGTCCAACTCCTTCAGAGCCCAGGTCAAGGAGGGCGTGGAGCGCACTTATGATACCTTCCTAAGCCGTGTGGCTGAGGGCCGTGGAATGACTGTAGAAGAGGTAGATAAGATTGCCCAAGGCCGTGTTTGGAGCGGGGCAGAGGCTCTAGAAA
>CAZLGZ010000137.1:0-7145 GCA_964558965.1 uncultured Flavobacteriaceae bacterium | reverse complement strand
GTGATCTCGTCACGTAGGCGAACTACTTCCGCACTCATCGCCTCAATCTGAGGGTTATAGAGGCTGCCGATTTGATCGCGGTTAGCCAGACTGAGTGCATTTTGCTCTTCCAGAATGATTTGATCAATCTCCTTCTCGAAAATTTTCATTTCCAAAGGTTTTGAGATCACAATGGCGATGACCACGGCCAAAAGCAAACGAGGAGTCGCTTGCATGATCGGAATGCTTTGGTAGCGGGTTCTTTTTTCAGGAGACTGGACTTGGCCCATCACGATACTGCGGTTTGCCTGCTCGTGAATATACTCGGCTGTACGTCCTTCCGCGAGTACCCCGCGACGCTTCAAGGTAGTCAGGATAAATCGATCCAGGTTGAAGATCATAAGACCCCAGATCAGTCCAAAACCGACGGCGGTTATTTGGCTTTCAAAAATGGTGAAAAGGGCATAACTCGCCGAGATGGCGGCCATGATAGCAGTGAAGAGTACAACCGCGCCGATGCCAGCGTATTTGTACTTTTCGGAGTTGGAACAATTTCTAAGGATATCGGTATCTGCTCCCGAGCAGAAATGCAAGAAGGTCATCATGATCTATAGTGTTCTAAAGCGTTCTTGATTGATTAACGTAACTGTGCCTGAATAAATTGCAGGACATACAAGTTAAAATAAAATTTCAATCGGTTGGGTAGGAGTTCGGCTTTTTAACAAGCCCAAGAACTGCTTTTAGGATTTCAAGAATCGGGCCAAACTAGACGATCTCGGTTTCTTCCGCTGCTGAGGCGCTGTCTTCCTCGTTGGATGAGGAATGGGAGGCCTCATTGTCCGCAAGGCGTCCCTTCTCTTTGAGTCGGTTGAGATCGGCTTCTGCTTTTTGTTCTTGTTTGATGCGCTGCATTTCCAGTTCCTTCATTTTGGCCTGGGTCTTCATCTGCGCTTTGTGTTCCCTTTCCTGGCGTTCACGTTCGAGCTGTTCAGCCAGCTCTCTTTCTTCGATTTCGGCCCGCTCCTTCTGCTTGATCAAGTCTTGTTCGTGCTTGATGCGTAAAGCTTCTTTTTTCTTTTGGGCTTCTTGCTGCTCTTCCAGTTTGGCAATCTCGGCTTCGTGGATGGTCTTTTGTTTTTCCAGTTCGGCTTTTTCGGCCGCTTTGATGGCAGCGCGTTCCGCTTTTAGGGCCTTGGTTTCGCTGCGAACAGCTAAGAGTTCATCTTCTCGTTTAGACAAATAAGTGGCCGAGAAGAGTTTGATGTCGTACTTCAGGTGCTCGTTGACCATCCGTTCACGGTATTCACGTCCTTCTTCTTTTAAGGCCGTACGCAAGAGTTCACGGGCTTCGGTCTTGCCTATGCCTTCTGCAATCATTTCTTCGGTAATCTGTCCGGTAGCAGCTTCTTCCGAAACCCTTAATTCAGCATCATTGGTCGGGTAGAGGGTACCCCCTTCCGTCCAATAGGCGATTCGTCTTTGCATGTCTTCCCCGATCATCAGGGTTTTGTGCATTTCGAAATTGATGAGTTCCTTGTCGTAGTGTCCGACCCCGGATAAGAGTTTAGCCAAAATGGGGGCCATTTCTACGGCCATAAAGAGCAGCATGATGAAGATAGAGGGCAGGTGGCCGTTTTCGCCTCCTAAGGTGTTTAGGGCGGCTATACGAGCCATCAGGCCATCAACTTCTTCAATGATGGGTTCGGATTCCGCGACAGAAGCTTCAAATTCTCCGGCCAGACCGTTCTGTATAGCCAGCAGACTATCAATGCTCGCGTTGTTTCTCAATTGGGTCGCCTGCAGATCCAAAACACTCAGATCGTACTGGGCTTTTTTATCGGCGTAAACAGGGCCTTTTCCTCTTAGACCTGTTCCTGCTGTTCCCTCCGCCTCGGTAATAAAGCTTTCGTAGAGTTGTTGAGAGCGCTCGGTCTTGGTCGCGATTTCGGAACGAAGTCGATTGATCTCTCCTTCCAGTGCTTGATTTTGCGGCCCGTAGATCTGTCCGATTTGTTCGCGCGCTTCCAGTCGAAGTTGGTTTTTTTCTTCGGCAATGACTTGGTTGATCTCTTTTTCGAAGATTTTCATTTCGAGGGGTTTCGAAATCACCACTGCGATGACCAAAGCCAACACGATACGCGGAAACCCTTGCCACCATTCCCGAGACTTGTCTTCGATAAAGAAATCGTTGGGATCATCGGTTTCAGCCATTTCCGAAGGGGACTTCAGCCAGAGTTTTTTCATACTGGCCACCAGGTAGCGGTCCAAAGCGTAAATCATACACCCCCACAGTAGTCCAAAGCCGATGGCAATATAGACGTTGTCGAAAATGGTATACAAAGCATAGGAGCCCGAGACAAAGGCAAAGAACGACGTCAGGGCCACAATAGCGCCGATGTTACGGAACTTTTTTTGCTCTCCATCTGGACACAGTTCCAGGATGTGTCGATCGACACCAGAACTGAAAGTGAAAAAACTACGAAAAGGTTGAAAGCCAGCCATATCGATACTTAAGGCTCCAATCTACGAATTCAGGACCAATGTGCCGTATAATTTTTGAAAAAATGGGGTATGGTCTCAATACCCTTGAGGAAATTCCAAATTCCGAAGTGTTCATTCGGGCTGTGGATGGCATCGCTGTCCAGTCCAAAGCCCATCAAAATGGTCTTGCTTTCTAGCACCTCCTCAAAAAGAGCGACAATAGGAATGCTTCCTCCCGTGCGCTGAGGTACGGGTTTTTTGCCGAAGGTTGTTTCCATAGCAGCGGCAGCAGCCCGGTAACCGGGACTGTCAATCGGGGTAACGTAACCCTGTCCACCATGGTGTGGGGTTACTTTTACCTTAACGCTGTTTGGCGCAATTGCTTCGAAGTGCTTGGTGAATAAATCGGTTATTTCATTCCAATCCTGATGAGGTACCAAGCGCATCGAAATTTTCGCGTAGGCTTTGGAAGCGATCACTGTCTTGGCGCCTTCTCCTGTGTACCCACCCCAAATTCCGTTGACGTCCAAGGTCGGACGAATAGAAAAACGTTCGGTCGTACTGTAGCCTTTCTCGCCTTGTACATCTCCGATGTCCAGTGCTTTCTTGTATTCTTCCAAATCAAAAGGAGCCTTGGCCATTTCGGCTCTTTCCTCTGCAGAGAGAACCTCTACTTTGTCGTAGAAACCCGGGATGGTGATGTGGCCATTTTCATCGTGTAAAGAGGCGATCATTTTGGCCAGTACATTGATCGGATTCGGTACTGCACCTCCGTAGATTCCAGAGTGCAAGTCCCGATTGGGACCAGTCACCTCCACCTCGACATAACTAAGCCCTCTCAGCCCAGTAGTGATGGAAGGCACATCGTTGGCAATGATTCCCGTATCGGAAATCAGGATGATGTCATTCGACAGTAGCTCTTTGTTTTCGTTTAAGAAATCCGCCAGGCTATCGGATCCCACTTCTTCCTCTCCCTCAATCATAAACTTGATGTTGCAGGGAAGTTCGTTTTCGCGAACCATGTATTCCAAAGCCTTAACGTGCATAAAAAACTGCCCTTTGTCATCGCAGGCTCCTCGTGCAAAAATGGCTCCATCCGGATGTAAATCGGTCTTTTTGATTACGGGCTCGAAGGGTGGGGACTCCCAAAGATCCATTGGATCTGGCGGCTGTACATCGTAATGCCCATAAACCAAAACTGTGGGCAGCTTGGGATCGATGATTTTTTCGCCATACACAACAGGGTAGCCCTTAGTTTCGCAAATTTCAACCCGGTCGCAACCGGCTTGATCTAGGGCGACTTTAACGGCCTCCGCTGTTTGAATAACATCTTCTGAAAAGGCCGTGTCGGCGCTGATCGAAGGGATTTTTAAAAGGTCAATGAGTTCGGCTATAAAACGATCTTTGTGTTGATCGATATACGACTGTATTGTAGACATTGAGGGATAAATCAAATTTTAACGAAATTACGCAAAGAACTTTTTATGACATCCCTTCTTTCTAATTGTAAAATTGATCTATATTTGCACTCCCTAAAGCAAAACAGCGCTTTAGGGTAGTCTACAAACGCGGATGTGGTGGAACTGGTAGACACGCTAGATTTAGGATCTAGTGCCGCAAGGCGTGGGGGTTCGATTCCCTTCATCCGCACAGCAAACCCAGAAAGACGAAGGTCTTCTCTGGGTTTTTTCTTTAGATGATGTAGTGGTTTTTGGCTTCTTTCTGGTAGATCCACTTGTTTACACACTCTGTAAAGTCCAATCTTCTCATCGGCTTCTTTAGGAAGCCCGAAGTTGAAAAACGCACGGTTTCTTTTTGAAAATGAGCCCAGCTCGAATTGAAGATGATATCGATGTCCAGATGGAGTTCTTCAATTATTTTAAAGATGTCTTTTTCTTCATACAAAACATCCAGAAAAATAAGATCAACTTGCTGTTCGATCGCATAGCGAATGCCTTCTAACGGGCAATCAAAACTGGCTTTTAGATCCAGTTGAGGATGACTTTTGATCAAAAAGGAGGTCGCGACACGGTGGATGTGGGAGTCATCCACGACAACGGTAGAATAATTCATAGCACGTAGGTTAATACACTTAAAGGTAAGTTGCTCTTTTTCGTTTCCTAAAAAAGAGAGGTCAACAGTGCTAAAATTCGTTCAGTTGTCTGTTTTGTAACATTCTCAAATTGTGATATTTAAATCAAAAAATCGCGTTGTTTTCTCTTCGGCTACAGGCCATTGCATTTCATCGAAACCAAACCCCTGTTTGGGCGAAGGGAAGCTCGCTAAAACCAGCTCAATGCTTTTGTTCGGTTAAGAGGATTTCTCTAAGCGACCAGAACTGGGGTATTTTATCGAATGATTCCTGAAAAAAAAGCAGTTTTGGATATATTTAGCGCAATTACCGCCTATGAAAAAATTCTACCCCCTGCTTTTTTTGCTGCTGAGCTGTTCCGTATTTGGTCAGAGTAGCCATTCTACAGCCCGCGAATGGAACGAAATCTTATTGACGGGGATTCGGGGTGACTTTGCGCGACCCACGGTTCACGCTCGAAATTTATTCCACTCTTCTATAATCCTCTACGATGCCTGGGCCCTGTTTGATGACACATCCCAAACCGTTTTCTTGGGCAAGGAGTACCAGGATTACTTCTGTGATTTTGAAGGACTGGAATTTTCCGGAGATGCAGAGGATGCCCGATTGGCTGTGATGAGTTATGGGATGTACCGTTTGCTCTTGCACCGGTTTGCAGACTCTCCGGGTTTTATGACCTTGAGCTCGGCGGCAGAGGAGTATATGGTTGAACTGGGTCTCGATGTGGACTTCACTTCCACGGATTACAGTGAAGGGTCCGCAGCGGCTTTAGGGAATTATCTGGCCGAGCAAATTATTGCTTTTGGGTTGGAGGATGGTTCGAATGAAGACATCGCCTACAACAATGTATTTTACTTTCCTGTCAATGATCCTCTTGTTTTAGAGAGCAGTCAGACGGTGAATGAAATGAACCATCCCAACCGCTGGCAGCCCCTGGCTTTTGATGTTTTTGTCGATCAATCCGGTAATGTACTGCCGAACAATATTCCTGATTTTTTAAGTCCCGAATGGGGGGTGGTCAAGCCCTTTGCCTTGAAAGAAACGGATTTAGAAATTCTCAACAATGGCTTTGATAGTTATATATACCGAGATCCGGGTGCACCTCCCTCTATACAGAACTCCAGTGCCAATGGGATAGAAGATCCCTACAAATGGAATTTTGCCATGGTTGCAGCCTGGTCGGCCCATTTGGATCCGAATGATCCCACAGAAATTGATATTTCACCGGGCTCTATCGGCAATGTTTCTCCTGAGAATTACCCGGATACCTTTGAAGAGTATCAGAATTTTTACCGCTTTACCGAAGGCGGTGATATCGGTCAGGGCCACGATCTGAACCCGGCCACGAATGCACCTTACGTACCTCAAATGGTTAAGCGTTCTGATTACGCTCGTGTGTTGGCGGAATTTTGGGCCGATGGACCGGACTCTGAAACGCCTCCGGGCCACTGGTTTACGATCTTAAATTATGTGAGCGACCACCCGCAGACGGTGAAGCGAATCAAAGGAAGCGGAGAGCTGGTTACTGATTTGGAATGGGATGTAAAGGCGTATTTGGCCATGGGCGGTGCCATGCATGATGCTGCCGTGACCACTTGGGGGATCAAGGGTTACTACGATTATATCCGTCCAGTTTCTGCCATCCGCTATATGGCTCGAGGGCAAAGCAGTGATCCGGCACTTCCCAGTTTTGACCCTCATGGATTGCCATTAATCCCCGGATTGATTGAATTGATTGAAACCGGTGATCCCCTCGCCGGAGCTTCTGACGAAAATGTGGGCCGCCTGAAAGTATACACTTGGAGGGGGCCTGATTTTATTGCGGATCCGGAGGTTGACGCCGCAGGAGTCGGCTGGATTTTTGCGACCGACTGGTGGCCTTACCAAAGACCCTCTTTTGTGACTCCGCCTTTTGCCGGCTATGTTTCCGGACATTCAACCTTCTCCAGCGCGGCAGCTGAGGTGTTAACCCTATTTACGGGAGATGCCTTTTTTCCGGGGGGTATGGGAGTTTTCGATGTCGTTCAGAATGAATTTTTAGTCTTTGAAGAAGGCCCGACGAGTAGTTTCTCCCTTCAGTGGGCTACTTACCGAGATGCTTCTGACCAAACGAGTTTATCCAGAATATGGGGCGGTATTCACCCACCCGTTGACGATATTCCAGGACGTAAACTGGGATTGGCGATTGGAACCGATGCTTTTGCTTTGGCGGATCGCTACTTTGAAGGTCTGGAAGATATTCCAGCCGATAACTTTCTGGTACAAACCCAGGCCGAAAGTTGCGCAGGCAGTGCGAATGGTCGTTTGGTGATAACGGCTACTGAGTTCCGCAACTACCGTGCACGAATTGGGAACCAGGAATACACTTTTACCGAAAGCCTGAATATTGAGTCCTTGGCTGCTGGTGCCTATGAACTTTGCCTCAGTATTGACGGCAACGCCGAGTTTGAACGTTGCTTTGGTGTTGTATTGCCACAGGGGCAAGGATTGAATGCCGGGTCTAAGGAGAGTCCAGATGGGAAGCGTTTGTTTTTGGAGGTCTACAGCGGAACCCCTCCCTTTGTGGTTAAAGTGGACAACGAGATCGTCGGGG
>CAZLGZ010000136.1:0-7146 GCA_964558965.1 uncultured Flavobacteriaceae bacterium | reverse complement strand
TGATTGGAAACTACCTGAAAAGAAACGACCGCCACGTCGTGCTTATCGATAACAACGCAGCCAATGTCAACAAGGCGAAAAAAATGGGCATCGACGCCCTGAACGCGAACATCTATTCCGATAGTTTTGCCGACAGCATTGAACTGAACGACATCGGTTACCTCTTTGCCATGACAGGCAACAACGATATTAACCAATACGCGATCGACCGCTTCGGTAAGCAATTCGGCGAGAACGGAGCTTTCCGACTAAGCACCCTTGACGAGACGAGAAGTGACGAGGTGGGCGATTCCAGTCATCTCTTTTCGGGGGCGACAGACTTTTTGCGATTGACAGAGGCGGTCCGGAAATACCCGAGTATTCAAGAGATTGACTTGAAGGATCAGGATCACCTCAACACCTTACTCGAAATCAGCGGAAAGGACCAGGACACCGTGCCTTTGTTTATTAAAAGCAAGGCCGGGGAGCTGAAGATTCTACGCCCCGCAGAGGAGGCGCCAGAATACAGCGCCGGTAGTAAATTGGTTTACCTCGGAAAAGTCTACGATTTCGATCAGGAAGGGGTATAAGCCCTAATCATTCAGCTTAAGAACCGCCATAAAGGCCTGTTGTGGGATTTCTACATTCCCGACTTGGCGCATACGCTTCTTTCCCTTTTTCTGCTTCTCGAGGAGTTTACGCTTACGAGAGATATCCCCACCATAACACTTGGCGGTAACATCCTTTCGGAGCGCTTTGATGGTCTCACGAGAAATGATCTTGGACCCAATGGCTGCCTGAATCGGAATATCGAATTGCTGGCGCGGGATCAGCTCTTTTAGTTTCTCGCACATACGCTTTCCGATGGTGTGCGCGTTATCGGCGTGAACCAAGGCAGAAAGAGCATCCACTGGCTGGGCATTCAAGAGAATATCAACCCGGACCAGCTTGGAACTGCGAAGCCCAATCGGGCTGTAATCAAAAGAAGCATAGCCTTTAGAAACGGTTTTCAGACGGTCGTAAAAGTCAAAAACAATTTCGGCCAGAGGCATATCAAAGTTGAGTTCTACTCGCTCGGTAGTCAGGTAGGACTGGTTGGTGATCTGTCCGCGCTTGTCAATACAGAGCGACATCACATTCCCCACAAAATCACTTTTGGTGATGATGGAAGCTTTGATATAAGGTTCTTCCACCCGATCCAAGGTCGAAGGATCCGGCAAATCGGAAGGGTTGTTAACAATGACAATTTCGTCAGGACTTTTACGCGTAAAGGCGTGGTAACTAACGTTAGGGACCGTGGTGATCACCGTCATATTGAACTCCCTTTCGAGGCGTTCCTGAATGATCTCCATGTGGAGCATTCCCAAGAATCCACAACGGAATCCAAAACCAAGGGCCGCACTACTTTCGGGCTGAAAGACCAAAGAGGCGTCGTTCAGCTGTAGTTTTTCCATGGAGGATCGAAGCTCTTCAAAGTCTTCGGTATCCACCGGGTAAATTCCAGCAAAAACCATGGGTTTCACCTCCTCGAATCCTGCAATGGCCTCGGGAGAAGGGCTGTTCGAAAGGGTAATGGTGTCTCCCACTTTGACCTCTCGAGCATCTTTGATCCCCGTGATGAGGTAGCCCACATCACCGGTTTTGACCTCTTTTTTCGGGTGTTGCTCCAGTTTAAGAGTTCCGATTTCATCCGCGAAATAATCATTCCCGGTGGCCATGAATTTGATCTTGTCTCCTTTAGAAATCTTTCCATTTAATACGCGGAAGTAGGTTTCGACCCCTCTAAACGGATTGTAGACCGAGTCAAAAACTAGGGCCTGTAAATTGGCCCCTGGATCCCCTTCTGGAGCGGGAACACGCTCAATAATGGCTTGTAAAATATCTTCGATTCCGATACCGGTTTTGGCACTGGCCGGAATCACTTCTTCGGCATCACAACCCAAAAGGTCTACGATGTCGTCGGTTACTTCTTCGGGATTTGCGCTGGGCAAGTCCACCTTGTTCAGAACAGGGATGATTTCCAGGTCGTTGTCCAGGGCCAGGTAAAGGTTCGAGATGGTCTGGGCCTGAATGCTCTGGGCCGCATCGACCACCAAGAGCGCTCCTTCACAGGCGGCAATGGAACGGGAAACTTCATAAGAAAAATCCACGTGTCCGGGAGTATCGATCAGGTTCAGGATGTACTCCTGCCCCTCATAGGTATATTCCATTTGGATCGCATGGCTTTTGATGGTAATCCCGCGTTCTCTCTCCAAATCCATATTGTCCAGCAGTTGGTCCTGCTTTTCTCTCTCCGTCACGGAGCCCGTAAAATCGAGCAAACGGTCAGCCAGCGTGCTTTTACCGTGATCGATGTGGGCGATAATACAAAAGTTGCGAATGTGCTTCATAAGACTAGCTCAGGGCCCTAAAAACGGGGGATTCACCTGAGAATTGCAAATATACTTCATTATAGTTTTGTAGATTTACCCTCCAACCCCCTTTTAGCATGAAAAAAACACTGACCCTGAGCTTGTTCCTGTTGGCGAACATTTGTTTCCTGCAGGCACAGGAGTTTGAACTGAGCGGAAAAGTCGTGAACCAGGACTCGTCTCCCTTGTCCTTTGCGACGGTTTTGCTGTACAAAAACAGCGATACGACTCAAGTCAAAGGGGTCTCGGCCGACGAAGAAGGAGACTTTCTTTTTAAAGGGGTACCTGCGGGCCTTTACTTGCTCCGCGCATCCTACGTCAGCCGCCTATCAGACTACGTCTTATTAGATGTGCAGCAGGACGTCAAAATTGGCGCCATCGTCATGCCGGAAGAGGTGAACCAATTAGGCGAAGTGGTGGTCGCCGCCAAAAAGCCGGTGCTTAAAAGGCAGGCCGACCGCTTGGTTTTTCAGGTCGAAAACACCGTCGTCACCCAAGGAAACAGCCTGGATATTCTAAAAAGCACCCCCGGCCTTATCACCAACCCAAATGGGTTTAATATCAGGGGGCAGGGAGCAACCGTTTACATCAACAACCGTCGGGTTCGTCTCTCGAGCGACGAGATCAACCAACTTCTGGAAGGCCTTCCGGGGAATACGGTGCAGTCCGTAGAACTCATTCACAATCCACCGGCCCAGTACGATGCCGACGGGGGGCCTATTTTAAATATCGTGACGTCTAAAAATGTCAGTCTGGGCTATAAAGGAAGTTTGAACGCAGCCTACACCCAGGGCATATTGGCCAAGTACCAATTTGGGATGAGCCACTACTGGCAAAACGAAAACTCCAACCTCTTTTTGAACTACAACTTTAGCCCTTCCAACCGGCGAATTCAGGTAGACAAAGGGATCAACTTTATCAACCCCCAAGGCGATGTTTTTTCGCGCTGGCTGACCGACGAAGAGGACGACCGCAAACAAAAAATGCACAGTGTCAACTTTGCTTATGACCTGAAGCTGGGCGAAAAAGACGAGATCAGTTTGACAGCGAACGCCTTTGTCAATCCCGATGTGGAGTGGCGTCGACGTATGGACGCGACCTTGAGCAACGGATCAGGGGTTTTGGATTCTACCTTCAACACTGCCAATACCGGTACGGAGAACGCCGAAAATATCGCCGCGGATTTGGTGTGGAAACACAGCACAGAAAATGGAAGCCTAAGTCTGGGCGGTCATTATACCCGCTTTGAGGAAGACCAGAACCAAACGATTTTTACGCGTTATTTCAACCCGGCAGGTCAAAGCCTCAACACCTTTGGTTTTGATACCCGAGCCGATCAACAGATCGATATCGCTACCGCCCAATTGGATTACAGCTACCAAAAGGGAGTGAGTTCCTGGGAAATGGGAGCCAAGTACTCCTACATCGCCTCGGATAACGAGATCGACTACCTCAACTTTATAGGAGGGACCAACGATGCAGTCAACGCCGGCTTGAGCGATGAATACCGCTACGAGGAAGAAGTCCTTGCGGCTTATCTATCCTGGTCGGCCGATTGGGAAAAGTTTTCGGCCAAGGCCGGATTACGCGGAGAACAAACTAATGCTTTAGGGGATTCCCGCATCTTGAACGAAGTGAATGAACTGGACTTTTTCCGCCTCTTTCCGACCCTCTACATGCTTTGGACCGTGGACGAGAGCAACAGCTTTGCCTTCGATTACGGGCGCCGTGTGGATCGACCTCAGTACAACGACCTCAACCCCTTCCGCTACTTCTACAACGAGAATGATTTTGAGGAAGGAAACCCACGCTTACAGCCTGTTTTTAGCCACAATTTTAACCTGAACTACACCCTGAATGGGGAATACTTTATCGATGTCTACTACCGCGACAATGGGCAGTACATATCGTATCTGGTATTTCAGGACAACGACAACCTGACCCTGCGCGAACTCAAGCAGAACATCCAAGCCAGCCGGTCTTACGGAATAGACTTTACGGTGAGCAAGAGCATCGCCAGCTTCTGGGACTTCTTGGCCTATTCATCTTTATTCCACGAAGAAGAGGTCTTTTTGGCGGAAGAAAGCGGAGGCGTAGAAGTCACCAACAGCTTTGACGGTTTCTATATTTATCTGGCCAACTACCTCAACCTTTCGGCCGACGGAAGTTGGACGGCGGAAGCCACCGCAGAGTATATGTCAGGAAATATTTTCGGAAGCTATGTGCGGGAGGCCACCACCAATGTGACCCTTGGTCTTCGAAAGAGTTTGTGGAACGACAGAGCTGTGCTCAGTGTGCGTGCGGAAGACCTGTTGGGCCAGGCCATGGGGCGTTATACTTCGCGCTATTTAAACCAGAACAACAACTTTTTCACTCAGCCCGAGACGCAATTTGTGCGTTTTGGCTTCACCTACAACTTCGGAAACTTCCGCCTTACGGATAACGAGAGAAGTATAGAGAAAGACGAAAGAGAGCGTCTGGGCGAAAACTAAGCCCTTCAAAGTCAAAGAATTCGTAAATTTACCGCCCAAAAAAAGCGCTGTGCCCAAGATTGGCCCAATAGAATTACCGGAATTTCCACTCTTGCTCGCTCCTATGGAGGACGTGAGCGATCCGCCTTTCCGTGCCTTGTGCAAGGAGCAGGGGGCTGATGTGGTGTACACCGAATTCATTTCTTCCGAAGGCCTCATTCGCGATGCGGCGAAGAGCACCATGAAACTGGACATCTACGAAAAGGAGCGTCCAGTGGGGATTCAGATTTTTGGAGCCGAAATGGACTCCATGCTCCAAGCCATCGACATCGTTGAAAAAACAGGACCGGACATTATCGACATCAACTTTGGTTGCCCGGTAAAGAAAGTGGTTTGCAAGAATGCCGGCGCCGGAATTTTAAGAGACATTCCGCTGATGGTGAAGCTGACCGAAGCCATGGTCAAGCGCACCAACCTGCCCGTTACGGTAAAAACCCGATTGGGTTGGGACCAGGAATCCATCAAGATTGTTGAGGTCGCAGAGCGGCTTCAGGACGTCGGGATTCAGGCCATTTCTATTCACGGGAGAACCCGGGTACAGATGTACAAAGGGCAGGCCGATTGGAAGCCGATTGCGGCGGTCAAGAACAACCCCCGAATGCATATTCCGGTCTTTGGCAATGGAGACGTAGATTCTCCTGAAGCAGCGGTCCGTATGCGCGATGAATACGGTTTAGACGGCGCCATGATTGGCCGAGCCAGTATCGGATACCCCTGGTTCTTTAAAGAAGTCAAGCACTTCTTTAAAACCGGGACACACTTGCCTCCACCCACCCTTCAGGAGCGGGTAGATGCCGCTCGTCGCCACTTGCAGATGTCCATCGATTGGAAAGGCGAAAAACTCGGGGTCTTTGAAACCCGCCGCCACTACACCAACTACTTCAAGGGCATTCCGCACTTCAAAGAGTACCGCATGAAAATGGTTACCAGCGACGCTTCAGAAGACGTATTTGCGGCCTTTGACGAGGTGCTCGAAAAGTTCGGAGACCACCAATTCGTGTAGTCTTATCTCAGTAATTCTTTAGAAATTCTTCGGCTCGCCATAAAGGAAGAAAGGAAGCCGAGCACACTGATGGTTCCCATGACCAAAAGAGCGTTGGGCAAAGTGAGTTCCACCGGGTAAGAAAGGGTTTCGGTGATTTTGAGCCAGCCCCACATGACCTGAGAGCCCACCAGCAAACCGCCAATCAGGATGCCAATAGCCCCACCCAAAGTGGTCAACAACAGCCCTTGCATAAAGTATATCTTGCGCAGGGAAGGAATGGTTGCTCCAAGATTATACAGGGTCTTTGAATGCTCGCGCTTGTCGAGAATCATCATGATAATCGCGCCCACTACATTGAACAAGGCAATGATGAGTACCAGGGTAAAGATGAGGTAGGTGGCGAGGTTTTCGGTATTCAGCATACGGTACAAGGTGCCGTTGAGTTCTTCCCGGCTCAGCACTTGCACCTCTGGTCCGAGCAGGCTCTGCAGTTCAGAGCGGACCTCTTCCAAGCGAGCTGGATCGGTGATCTTGACGTTGAGACCCGTGATTTGGGCGGCCTCCTTCTCTAAGAGAGCCTGCACTAAAGGAAGGCTGGCAAAGAGGTATTTTTTATCGAGCTGGTCTTCTACGGCGTAGACCCCGCTGACCACAAGTGGCAGCTCGTTATAGGGCTTGGAGTTGATGCCTCGGGAGGCGAAACCGCCTTTTCCTGGCTTGGGCGCAAGGACGACTAAAGGGTTCTGGTAGTTGTTGGGAGGAACACCCAAAATGCTGACCAGCCCAATCCCCACCACTGTTTGCTCGTCGGTAATGCCCCAGTTGCCAAAATAGAGTAGACTGTCGACCTCGGTGACCTGTCGGTAAGAAGGCTCGATGCCTTTGATGGTCGCTAAATGACTTTTCTCTTTGTAGCTGATGTAGACCCGCTCCTCCATTTCACGCGCCAGACCGTCCACAAAAGGAACTTCCTTGAGGCGGTTTTCCTGAACTGAATCCAACTTAAAGAACTTACCGGTCAGGGGCGTGACCTTGAGATCGGGGTCAAAACTGTTGGTGAATTGCAGACTGAAAGTCTTCAGCCCCGTAAAGGCGGAAAGCACCACAAACAAGGAGGCCGCTCCGATAATGATCACCAAAAAGGTGACCGCATTGATGATGTTGACCGCGTTCTGGCTGCTTTTGGAGCGCAGGTAGCGCTTGGCCATGTAGTACGGAAAACTCACTTTTTCTTGCGTTT
>CAZLGZ010000135.1:0-7157 GCA_964558965.1 uncultured Flavobacteriaceae bacterium | reverse complement strand
AAACGTCTTCTTTATGTATGACAACTCAAATATAGAAGAATTATTTCCACATTTTCCCACAAAAAAACACTTTTATTCACATTTTGGATTTTTTCGATGTATTTCCTCCCTTTTTCCCGTAAAACGGGGTGTTTGTGGAATTTTTCCAAGTCGGAAGAGGACTTCAGAAGGGGACTAAGAAGATTTCTGAAATCCCTATATTTGCGGCTCCGAATCGGGAACTATATTCATGGAAGAGCAGCTCATCGAAGAAGGGAAATACCGCTACATTGAAGTAGGACAGGGCACCCCCGTTATCATTCTCCACGGCCTTATGGGCGGCTTGAGTAATTTTCAAGGTGTTACCAGGCATTTTCCAGACTTGGGATACCAGGTACTCGTACCCGAACTCCCGATCTACGACATGCCCATGCTCAAAACCACCGTTAAAAACTTTGCGAAGTTTTTGGCAGAGTTCATCGAGTACAAAGGGCTGGATAAGGTGATCCTTTTGGGGAACTCCCTGGGAGGTCACATCGGATTACTGCATACCAAGATGTTCCCTGAAAAGGTGAAGGCTCTTGTGATAACAGGAAGTTCAGGGCTTTACGAAAGCGCCATGGGTGACGGTTATCCCAAACGTGGTGACTACGAATTCATCAAGAAAAAAGCCCAGGACGTATTTTACGATCCGGAGATCGCTACCAAAGAAATCGTTGACGACGTATACGCCACCATCAACGACCGCAAGAAGCTGATCAAAACATTGGCTATTGCTAAGAGTGCTATTCGCCACAATATGGCCAAGGACCTGCCAGACATGCATACACCTACCTGTATTATCTGGGGAGAGAACGACACTGTGACACCACCTAATGTGGCGGAAGAATTTCACCAACTTCTACCAGACTCCAACTTGTTCTGGATAGAAAAATGCGGACACGCCCCTATGATGGAGCACCCTGACCGCTTCAACGAAATCCTGGAATCCTGGCTAAAAGACCGTCAGTTCTAGATCCTTTTTCTAATTTAATTACCTAATTCTAGAGTACCCGCCCATGGACGTTCGTCATGCTGAATTTGTTATGAGCAATACCGAGGTGGCCAAATGCCCTAAGGAACCTCTGCCTGAATACGCCTTTATCGGGCGGTCGAATGTAGGCAAGTCTTCGCTCATCAACATGCTGACCAACAAAAAGCACCTGGCAAAAACCTCCTCGCGTCCGGGTAAAACCCAGTTGATCAACCACTTTAAAATTAACCAAAGTTGGTTTTTGGTGGATCTTCCGGGCTACGGATATGCCCGGGTTTCCAAAAAACAGCGCAAGACCTTTCAAACCTATATCACGGATTACTTCAAAAAACGAAAGCAACTCGTTTGCGCTTTTGTTTTGATTGATATTCGACACGAAGCCCAACCGATTGACCTGGAGTTTATGGAATGGTTAGGTCAAGAAGGCATCCCCTTTGCCATTATTTTCACCAAAGCAGATAAACTCAAACCTCAGGCACTTGAAAATCAGGTGCAGGATTACCTCAATGGATTACTGGAAGGTGCATGGGAAGAGGTTCCTCCACATTTTACCACCTCCGCAGCCAACCGCTTAGGCAAGGAAGAAGTACTGAACTACATCCACCAGATCAACACCCAATTGCCAAAGGGGTAAACATACTGCGGCAAGAAATTGTACCTTAGAAGGCAATCAACCTGGCCATTGTCTTTACAAAATACCCTTATCGCCATCTTACTCAGCATTGGAGCCGTTCAAGGACTGGTCTACGGCATTCGACTGCTGCGTAAAGAAGAACGTCCCAAGACCGCCAACCAACTGTTGGCCTGCATCCTATTCTTTCTTTCTTACCGCCTCTTGATTCAAGTCTTGCGTCTCTTTGAGCTGGGTCACTACGACACTTGGTACTACTTTATGATTGACATGGGCTGGATTAATGCTCCCCTGCTCTACTTTTATGTTCGCGCTCAGGTCGAAAACAATTTTAAGTGGAAAAAGAAGCACCTGTTGCACCTGATTCCGTTTGTGTTACAGGTCAGTATCAGCATTTTTGTTCGCTTACAAAACCTCTACTGGGACGGCACCAAAGACAGCCTGAGCACTATGGGCTACTACGGCTATGCCATTTGGATGAACATGCCCACCAATTACGTGATCGCCTCCCTGTTGATTGTCATTTACACGACGATTGCTCTTGGCTTGATTAAAGAAAAAAAAGAGCACACCGACCCCGCTCTTAAAAAATGGCTAACCCAGATGATGCGCAGCTTTCAGATTTACTTTGCGCTCGTTTTGGGGACTTTGCTCGTGGACTTCTTCCTCTTTGAAGATGCCCAGTTCATGTCATATTTCTACTTCACCCAATTCTTCTACTTCCCTTTCTTTATCGGTATGGCCGGACTCATTTATTGGCTAGGGTTTTCAGGCTATCACAAAAATTTCAAAAGCACTGGTCGAAAGCCCCTAAAAGAAGGAGAAGAAGCCCAACTGAAACGGCTTGCCGAAAAGCTTCAGGTGGCCATGCGGGAGGAACAGTATTACAGGGACCCGGAACTTTCGTTGAATAGCCTGGCGGAAAATCTAGAGGTTAAACCCTACCTGTTGAGTCGCTGCTTTAGTCACGTCCTCCAACTGAAGTTCAATGACTACATCAATCAACTTCGGGCCGACGAAATCAAGCGACTAGCCAGTCTACCCGAAAACAGTAAATACACCCTGCTCAGTTTAGCTTTTGACGCAGGTTTCAACTCCAAGTCCTCCTTCCAACGGGCGGTCAAAAAACACCTAGGTATTTCGCCCAAGGAATTACGTAAAACGGATTAGTCAATTCATTAATTGAACTGTTTTAAAAGGGTCATCCGGCGAATTGGAACGACCTGAAGCCCTTTATCGTCTAGGTTTGCCTCAGTGATCCTCAAAACGGGGTATCCTTAAATTTTAAAAATAAACCCATATGAAAACCGTAATTCTTGGAGCACTAATGCTTCTCTCCATTGGCTCAATACAAGCCCAAAACTCCACCGATCAAATCATCGGGGAATGGCAACTCGATATGACCCCCAATGATTCCACAGACAACAATTTTGCCCTCATGCGCATCGAAAAAGTAGACAACAAGGGTTTCTATGGAGTCTTTTACCGAGAAGGCGTACGGATTGAAGAGGGGCGCATCAATTCCCAAACGGGTCATCTCTACGGAGCCTTGGTTTCGAGAGATAATTCCGGCAGTTACAATACCAGCTTTTACCTCAAAGAGGGCAAGCTCTATGGATCAACCCATGCGATAGACCGCGATTTTTTAGCCGTCTGGACCGCTACAAAAAAAGAGCAGTAAATTAATTTACAGTTTCATGCCGAGAAGAATTTCTATCTTCTCGGCATGAAACATTTCCTGAGTATCCTTTGTTTGTTCCTTCTCTTTAGCTCTTGCGATCAACTCAAAAAGAAAGAAGAAACTCCTACTCCCGAACAGGCAGAAAAAGACGAATTCGACAAATTATTCGAACAAGCCACCCCTGTTTTTGATTCTGCCTACTGGGCCAGACAAGAAAGCATGCGAGCCGAGGAATTGGCCAAAGAAGACGACACCACTAGTTATTACCGAACCGATCTTTATCAAAAGATCCACCAAAAAGTACTTACCGATGATCTTTCTTTAGACGACAGAAGGTTCATTTGCGATAGTGTCCTGGAGCAATCCCGAACATTGAATGACCAAGGTTGGTCTATGATGGACAGCATCTTGCAAGCCCTCCCCAAGAATAATAAGAACAGACTCTTTTTTGAAGCGCTCAAAGCAGACCATTTAGGCGTCACCCACCGGGCAGGTCCAGAAGGGATTCTCTACGGATTGTATCGTTTTAGTCCGGACAGCATTGCTTCTTCTACCTCTTTGTCAACCTACGAACTGTCCGAGGATAATGAATGGGAGGCTGTTAGGACCCCGGAAGCAAAATGGTTCGAGGAACTCAAGGACTCCCTTTATCCAGAAGAACAAGAGTATCAAGTTGAAAAAGTGGAGGACTACAGTCTTGTGTTAAGTCGATTAGCAAATTCTCAAGAGTTGACTTTTGAATCGATCTCTCCCAAAGGAATGACCACCAATACCTTCGATGGTTTGTATCACTTCTGGAATGAATGCGAAGAATCATCCCGTTATCTGATCAGGAATCAAAAGGAATCGTCCGAGGCCATTCTAGGAAGCAGGTATTCGTTTGATTTGGAATTCACCAGCGATTCTTCTTTGGACACTCAAATCCAGCAACAGTTTTGGTATATGGATGAATGCGCAGACTGTCTTACCAATTTCCGGGACCAGGTCGTATTTGCCAAATTCAAGGATGTTCCCGTGGTAGCCACCTACTTTGGACAACGCTATATAGCGTCAAAAGGTAAAACAGGAAAGCCCTACACTTTTAACAGAACCCTTTTTCTGATAGGACCTAATGGAAAGCTGTATCCCCTATGGACGGCCTCTTACGACAACTTCTTTTGTTCCTGCCTGTAGGTTGCTGATCAACTGAAAAAAGAAAGGAAAAGAAGGAAAACCATCGAATCACGATGTATTAGTTGCTGTATTTTCCTACCTTTAGTAAACAATTACTTCACTGACCATTAAGCCTAAAATTGTAGTTAATGCTCGCTCCTGAGGTTCATCCCCGAGAAGAGGAGCGCATAGAAGCGCTTCTCAAGTACACCATACTAGACAGTCTACCCGAACCGGAATACGACAACCTGACGCGTATAGCATCCTTGATCTGTGGGACTCCAATCGCCTTAATTTCCCTGGTAGATGAACAACGTCAATGGTTCAAATCAAAAATGGGATTATGTGTTCAAGAAACAGGTCGGGACATTTCTTTTTGTGGACATGCAATTCATCAAGAAGAGGTCATGGTTGTCCCAGATGCACGAAAGGATGAACGCTTCCACGACAATCCTCTTACAACACAAGAACCTAACGTCGTTTTTTACGCGGGAGCACCTATTAGGACCCCAGATGGACTGCCGCTGGGCACACTATGCGTAATCGACAACAAACCAGGCGACTTATCAGAATCTCAGAAGGAGGCACTACAAGATTTGGCCAAACAGGTCATGATCCTGATGGAATTCAGAAGAGTTATTCGGGTTCTGTTTGAACAAAACAACCACATCCTCAAGCTGAATGGCCAGCTCAATGAGTTCGCCCACAGTTTTGCCCATGAGCTAAAGACCCCCGTTCGAAATATCCAAACCATGTTGGATTGGTTGGTCAGCGATTACAAGAAGTCCTTCAACGGGCCGGCCATGAGCCAGCTGAACAGCATGCAAGAGAACCTGGAGTACCTGGACGAAATCACCGATGGGATGCTGCTGTATCACAACTGCGGCGCCATGCCTTTGGAGTTCGAGGAATTCGAGCTTTCTGTTTTATTGGATCAAGTAGAAGCAGAATTTTTACAAGGGCCCGCCTTTGAGTTCAAGAAGACGGCTTGCAAAAAACGGGTGTTTCATGCCGAGGAAGCCTGGGGCATCATCTTTAAGCAACTGCTTCAAAATTCCCTGGAATTCAACCAGACGGCTCAACCCGAAATCAAGGTACACTTCTCCGAAAACGAAGAAGAAATCTTTTTACGCTGGGAAGACAACGGGCCGGGCATACCGGAGAAATACAGAGAAAAAGTTCTGGAACTCTTTTTTACCCTGGACAACCACCACGGTAAGTCCGAGGGAATTGGTCTGGCTATTGTGAGTACCCTGGTACAACGCCTTCAAGGGAAGTTGGTTCTTCTCGACAGAAAAGCCAATCGCCAAGGCTTTTGCCTGGAAATTACCTTGCCCAAGAAGGAACCCAATATGTATTCGATTTAGTTCTACTGCTTGTCTGCTGGACCTTCCAACTCGAGCTCTTTGGCGAAGAACTGGCAGAACTCGCGGAAATTGGCCGTCATCTTATCATCCATGGTCGCCCGGTGAAAAGTATCCGCCATAGTGAGCAGAGTCTGATGAAAGAAGACCTTCATTTCGTCTACCGGCATGTCTTTGGTCCACAAGTCAATTTTTAGCGACTCTTTGTTTTTACTGTCCCAAACCGAAAGCAACATGGCTTTGGCTTCCTCATTGTTGATCCCGCCATCTTCTGCAGACCAGTGCAGTTCTTCGGGTACACGGTTCTCATCTAAACCGACTTTCAATTTGATTTCTGAAGTGTGCGCTATCGCCATAGTCTTCTTTTACTTTTTGGGTTTGTAGCGAGATGCCTTAAACATTTTTACCGGTGGCAAATCAATCATTTCTTGTAAGCTTACCTCGTTTCGGTCCATATAGGCCTGGACTATTTTCCATCCGATATAACGTCCAATGCGACCGGGAGATTCGTTGTCGAGCTCCAATCCGAATTTCGAAAAAGGAGCAGGATCCAAGAACCGCCTTTCTAAGTCCCCATCGGTACTGTAGAGCAGTTCATTCTCAATAAAATTTCGCCAGATCTCGGTTTGGTTTGCTTCCGCCCAAGCCCAGTGCTCGTCGCTGTATCCGATCAGATCAGCTTCACTCACTTCTGGCAGTAACTTTTCTTTGATGTAGAGTTCTTTTCCGAAGTAAACCATCCGATCTAAGAAAGTGCGCTCTTGAACTTTTCGGCGATTCACGCGCTTGGCATAAGTAGCCGCAATATCCGGAAGAATTTGACCCGGCTCTAGTTGCTGCGCAACATATCGAGGCAAGTCACTATAAAAATGGTGGTCTTGTCCCAGGTAATTATCGAGTCCCAAAAGCAAGAGAGAATCAGCCAGAAGGATGCGCCTTTCATAATCCCTTTCATTAATCAGGGTTATGGTTTTAGGCAAATCATACTGAGGAAAATAGTAGACCCAGTGCTGATTAAGCGCGTAAAGACCCTCTTCCTCTTCCTTGAAGTCGGCAAAAACACTATCGACCTGCCCCTGCATCTCTCTGAAAAGGCTGTCTCGCATCTTAGCGATCCAAAGAGAATCCGGGTACTGACTCGGAAAAAAAAAAGGATAAGCCTCTTGAAGCGCGGGCAGTCCCTCCTCGCCCGCCCGCGCGAAGGCCTGGTAAAAACCACTAAGAGAATCGTTTAATTGGAGAGCCGCGATTTCTTTTTCCTCTGTATGTTTTTGAAACTTCCAACCGCAACCTCTTTTCCAATTTGACTTCACAATT
>CAZLGZ010000134.1:0-7166 GCA_964558965.1 uncultured Flavobacteriaceae bacterium | reverse complement strand
TTATTACGCTTTTTTGCGCAATAACGAGACTTATCTGGGAGGTGCGCTGAAATACAACTTCCTTTACAACAACAACAGCGAGCGCATCCACAAGTTATAGCGGCAATTCCTACTTTTGTTCCGACTAAACCGAAGGAATGAAAGGCTTTAAAAACAGGGACTACAATTGGCTTTACTTTAATGAGCGTGTTCTGCAAGAAGCGGAAGACCCAGCTGTACCCCTTTTGGAGCGGCTGAAGTTTTTAGCCATCTTTTCTTCCAACCTGGATGAGTTTTTTAAAGTACGCGTTTCTCAGATGCGACAGCTCAAGGATATCGACAAAGAACTCCGTAAAAAGCTGGCGCTCAAGGGGAATAAACAACTTCAAAAGATTCTAGAAAAAATACAAATTCAGCAAGAACGCTTCGGCAATACCATTGATGCTACCCTACTCCAGTTAAAAAAGGTGGGGATCGAGCTCAAAAACGAAACGGAATTGAGTGAAGAACAGATCTACTTTGTCAAGCAGTTTTTTAAAGGCAAGCTCAAGGACCAAATCGAAATCCTGCCCGCTAATCCTGAAGAATTGAAAGACGGGGGGCTTTACCTGGTCGTTGAACGTCCTGAAAGATTGGCTCTTCTTCCTATTCCCATTAAGTCTCAAGGCCGTTTTATCGTCTTGCCAAGCAAGCAACACGAGGTCATTTTTATGGATGACGTGCTTCGACTATGCCTGCCTTTAATTTTTCCAGGAGAATTTATTGAAAGAGCCTATTCGGTCAAGCTATCGCGGGATGCCGAACTCTATTTGGATGATGATTATACCGATGCTGCTCTGGTCGAAAAGATCCACAATTCTCTCGATAAAAGAAATAGTGGCCAGCCAACACGCTTTTTATACGACCGCAATACTCCGCCAGAAATCATCCAAGAATTAAGTGCTCAATTGGAGCTGGGTGAAGCCGATCTGGTTAAAGGTGGGCGCTATCACAACATCTCGGATTTCTTTGGTTTTCCACAGCCAGAATCGACAGATGGCCTAGTCTACCCGGAATTACCTCCGCTGATTCACCCTCACCTCCCCCTGGACGAAAGCCTTTTTGACCATTTGCTTGGGCGCGATGAGCTCATCCATTTTCCCTACCAGCGATTCGACCACCTGGAAGCCTTTATTCAGCAAGCTTCTGTCGACCCTGAGGTTGAATCCATTAAAATGACCCTTTACCGAATAGCAAAAAGTTCTGCTTTGACTGATGCCCTCTTGCAGGCCATCGCGAACGGAAAGAAGGTCGTTTTGTTTGTTGAAGCGCAGGCGCGTTTTGACGAAGAAAACAATATCCGATGGGGCAAGCGATTTGCCGAAGCGGGAGCTGAGGTTATCTTCAGTGTACCTCAAATCAAGGTTCACTCCAAAATAGCTTTAGTGACACGTGTAGTGCAAGGACAATCCCAAAGATTAGGATACATAGGCACTGGGAATTTCAATGCGAAGACGGCCCGCCTATACTGCGATCACGGCTTATTCACCTCCCACGAGGGTATTACCAAGGATCTTGAGCAGGTTTTCTTATTGCTTCAAAAAAAGCTGCTCTTTCCAAAGGTCAAGCACCTGCTTGTATCGCCCTACTCCACTCGTTTCCGTCTGTTGGAGCTCATACGTTATGAGGCAGATGAAGCTGAAGCAGGAAGGCCCAGCGGCATCATCTTGAAAATGAACAGCTTAGAAGACAGTGTCATGATTGAGGCCTTGCAGAAGGCTGCCGGAAAAGGGGTCCCTATTCGTTTGTTAGTTCGTGGATTCTGTTGCCTAAAACAAAAAAGAGAAAGTGAACTACTACCCGGGGAACAGCCCATTGTAGTGACTAGTATTATAGATCGTTTTTTGGAGCACGGAAGAATTTATCATTTTCTACATGCCGGTAAGAACAAAGTATTCATGGGATCTGCTGATTTTATGACACGTAACCTGGACCGGCGCATCGAAGTACTCACTCCGGTTAATCAAGCCGAAATCAAAAAAGAGTTACTAGAAGTATTGGACCTCCAAATTCAGGACAATGTCAAGGCGAGAATTCTGGATCGAGAAGACAGCAACGACTACTACAGTTCTTCAGAAGGAACTAGTGTACGTTCTCAGTTGGCGATTTACGATTATTTAAAAACCAAATCCAGCGAATGAAAAAGGTGCGTATCGCCGGGGTGCCGGAACATTTTAATTACCCCTTTCATCTGGCTATGCAGGAAGGAGCATTTGAAGCAGCCGGAATTGAACTGATGTGGACGGATGTACCCGAAGGAACCGGAAGAATGACCGAAATGTTTCGGGAAGGCGAAACGGACATGGCACTTATGCTTACCGAAGGTACTTTGAGGGCAGCAGGAATAGGCGTTCCCCTAAAGATTATTCAAGTCTATGTTCAGAGTCCCTTGTTGTGGGGAGTCCACACGGGCTTACTCCAAAACCAACCCGCTCCCCCTCTTTCGGAGGCGAAGATTGCCATCAGTCGATTTGGTAGTGGAAGTCACTTGATGGCTAAGGTCATGGGGCTTCAGCAAGGTGTTGAACTCAAAAAGGAGCAATTTGTCATCGTACAACACTTGTCCGGTGCGTTAGAGTACCTGAAAGAGCATCCCAACACCTACTTCATGTGGGAGCATTTTACAACGAATCCTTATGTGGAACAAGGTTTGTTAGAAAGGCAGTATGACTTCCCCACTCCTTGGCCCTGCTTTTTGTGGGTGGCTCAGAAGGAGTTTACCGATAAAAATGCAGGAGTCGTCAGCAGCATTCAGCGAATACTTGCTCGGTATACCGAGGAGTTCAAAAGCATCCCGCGCATCGATCACAGTTTGGCCAATGCTTATGGATTGGAATTAGAACAGGTCCAAAAGTGGCTTTCCTTAACCGAGTGGAGCCAATCCGCTTTTCATCCAACTGAATGGAACAAGGTGCAAGAGATTTTGTTGCGCCTGGACGTATTGGAAAAGCCCATGATCGCGGAAGATTTTATTTGGAATCGCACTTAGAAGTGCTTGTTGATCAAAGCTCTAAACTTGAGGTCTGATAGGGGCTTCTGCGCGGTGTCGGTTACTCTTGGATGTGCCAGGGCCTTGGATGTTGCCTCCTCAGAGTTGATTGCAGTCAACATCACAATTACCCACTTTTGGTGAGTTTCTGCAGAAAATTTGGATTCAAAAGCGTCTAAAAATTCCCAACCATTTATTACCGGCATATTGGTATCTAAAACAATCATACCACCCGCGTGATCAGGAGTAAGTTTTTCGAGATAAGTTAAAGCTTCTTGGCCATTGGAAGCAATTTCGACCTCTAAATCAGGATCCAATTGTTTAACAAAGAATTTGTTGAGGAAATTGGTCGTTTCATCATCGTCCACCAGTAAAATGGAATGTAGGCTCCTCATGGTTTATACGAATTTTCGTACTGCTTTAACGCGAAGTAAACGTACTAAATTTCAATGTATTTTGGAACAGCTATTCCGAATGAACCCAGAATAACTTATCCCACCCGCCAATCGATAGGAGCTTCTCCTCTTTGAATCAAGGTCTCATTCACCTTACTAAAATGCTTATTTCCAAACCAATATCCCCTATTGGCGCTTAAAGGCGAAGGGTGCCCACTCTCCAAAACCAGGTGATCGGAGGTGTTAATTAATTTTTTCTTTTTTCGCGCAAATCCCCCCCAAAGCAGGAAAATAAGGCCTTTTTTGCTTGCTGAAAGTTTTTGAATCACCCGATCCGTAAACCTTTCCCAACCTTGACCTTGATGACTTCCGGCTTCTCCGGCGCGCACCGTTAGCGTAGCATTGAGCAAGAGAACTCCCTGCTTAGCCCAGCCGTCTAATTGTCCGCTCTTTGGATAAGGTATCCCCAGGTCGGCTTCGATCTCTTTAAAAATATTAATCAATGAAGGAGGATGATTCGTCCCTTCTTTTACAGAAAAGCACAGTCCATGGGCCTGCCTGGGCCCGTGATAAGGATCCTGCCCCAAGACCACCACTCTGCAGCTATCAACGGGACAATAGTCAAAAGCAGCGAATATATCCTGGCCGGGGGGATAACACCGGTGATTCTGATATTGATCACGAACAAAGGAGGTCAATTCCTGGAAGTAGTCTTGTTCGAATTCGGTAGACAACAAGTCTTTCCAGCTGGGGTCAATTTTGACATTCATGCAGCAAACTTAGCAATTCTGCAGTCTCCCCCCTCAGAGTGTATTATCTTTGCCGGGCTATGAATTCACCTTCGACCATTTCTGTTAAAACCCTCGAGGATTTAGAGTTCCCATCAGTACGTGAGGAACTCTCGCTCCGTTGCCATACGGAGTTGGGGAAGGAATGGGCGAAAGAAGTGCATCCTCAAAGCGATTTTGACCTTCTGGAACCGCTGCTACTGCAGACCTCGGAGTACCTCTCTTCCTTTGAAAACGACAACCGCATCCCCAATCACGGTTTTGATTCCATAAAAGAGGAACTCAAACTTCTTCAGATCGAGAACACCTCCTTAGAGGTGGCCGGTTTTCGGCGAATCTCCCAACTCTGTGTTTCGGTTGTGGTTCAGAAGAAGTTTTTAAAGAAATTCAAGGAATACTATCCTCAACTCTTTTTACTTTCGGAAGAAGCCAACGATTTGTCTCCTATTCCGAAAGAAATCGAACAGGTCATAGACCGCTTCGGGGAGGTAAAAGACAGTGCTTCACCCAACCTCCGCCATATCCGAGCGGCGATGAACGAAGTACGAGGCAAAATCAACAGCACCTTCGGCTCTGCCCTACAGCGCTATCAAGCAGCAGAATTCCTTGATGACATCAAGGAATCTGTCGTAGAAAATCGCCGTGTTCTTGCAGTTAAAGCCATGTACCGTAAAAAGGTAAAGGGCTCTGTATTGGGTTCGTCCAAAACGGGTAGCATCGTCTACATCATCCCGGAATCTACCCTAACCCATACGCGGGCCTTAAGTCAATTGGAATTTGAAGAGCAAGAAGAGGTTCAACGGATTCTCAAGGAGCTGACCAACTTCGTTCGGCCTTACCGAGAGGTATTGGACAAGCAACAGCATTTTTTAGCCAAGATCGACCTGACTGCTGCTAAAGCACGATATGCGCAGGATTTGGGAGCTATACTGCCCGAGATAAATCAAGAAAAGCAGCTGGACTTAAAAGAAGCCTACCATCCATTGCTTTACCTGGCCAATAAAAGAAAAGGAGACAAGACCTGGCCGCAAACCATTTCACTGCATTCTGAGAATCGGATCATTGTTATATCTGGGCCCAATGCAGGAGGAAAAAGTATAACCCTGAAGACCATCGGACTGTTGCAGGTCATGCTGCAAAGTGGTCTGCTGATACCAGTACATCCCCGGAGTTCTGTTTGCATTTTCAATCGCATCCTAACCGATATAGGCGACAACCAATCCATTGAAAATCATCTAAGTACGTACAGTTACCGGCTCAAAAACATGAGGTCTTTCCTCAAGCAATGCGACCCCAATACCTTGTTCCTTATCGATGAGTTTGGAACGGGAAGTGATCCGGAATTAGGAGGTGCCTTAGCAGAGGCTTTTCTGGAGGTCTTTTACGAAAGGGAATCTTTTGGGGTGATTACTACCCACTACTCCAATCTCAAGATTCTCGCCAACGAATTGCCTTATGCGACGAATGCCAATATGCTTTTTGACGGCAGAACGTTGGAACCGACCTTCCAATTGGTTTTAGGACAGGCTGGGAGCTCTTTCACCTTTGAAGTAGCCCAAAAGAATGGGATCCCTTACGGCTTAATCAATAAAGCCAAGAAGAAAATTGAGCGCGGGAAGGTCCGATTTGACGCGACGATTGCCAAACTTCAGAAAGAGAGGCACAAAATCAGCAAAACAGGGAATCGATTACAGGTCGAAGAATCCAAGGCTCGTGAAGAAGCCGAGAAACTCGAGAAACTCAATGCTAAACTCAAAACGAAGCTCGAGAGTTATCAGGAACTCTACGACCACAACCAGCGCATGATTGTCCTGGGCAATAAATTGAACGATGCCTCAGAGCGCTATTTCCGGGACAACAAGAAGCGGCAGTTGATAGGAGAAGTTCTGCGCATTGTTGAAACCGAGAACAGCAAACGCAAGAAGAAATCTGCCGAACAGGCTAAAGCCGAAAAGAAGAAAAAGGCCGTCGCCCAACAAGAAATTCAAAAGGAGGTCAAGGTTATTCGGGAAGAGAAGAAAAAAGAAGCCAAAAAGAAAAAAGAAGCCCCCGCTCCAAAGAAAAAGGTGGTTTTTAAAATCGGGGACCGGGTTCGCCTCTACGACGGAAAGACAACAGGGACCATTGATGCCTTAGAAAAAGGCAAAGCTATCGTCAACTATGGACTCTTTACTACCCATGTGAAGGTCGATCAGCTCGAACTGGTCGAAGCGGCAAAATAAAGCCTGTGATGTCGTAATTTTGTACATCATGGAGACCTCAGCCCACAGTACATTAAAAGAAGAACAACAGATTGTCTTGTTTGACGGGGTATGCAACCTGTGTTCTGGGGGAGTGCAGTTCATCTTAAAGAGAGACCGCAAAGACCTCTTTCGGTTTGCCTCTTTGCAAAGTGAATTGGGGCAACAGCTCCTCGCCGAGCGCCAAATCGATCCAAAAACCACGGATTCCATGGTCCTTATTCAACCTGGGAAGGCTTTTTATCTGCGTTCAGATGCTGCCCTTACCATCGGAAAGCAATTGCCCGGAGTATGGAGGCTACTTGCTGTATTTCAATGGATTCCAAACTCGATTCGAGATATCGTATACGATTTCATGGCGCGAAACCGCTACCGTTGGTTCGGTAAAAAAGAAAGTTGCATGATTCCAACACCGGAACTGAAGTCAAAATTTCTGGACCTCTAGCCCTTACTTTACTTCATCGTAGTGATCGTCCCAGTTTTTAACATTAGGCTTGCCTAGTTTCCCTACGGACTTGGCGACCAACATGGATACAGTGGCATCACCGGTCACATTGATGACTGTTCTGCACATATCCAAAGGACGGTCCACAGCAAAAATCAAGGCTAGGGCCACCGGATACAAATCTGCAGGGAAACCAATTGCTTCCAAAACGATGATCAACATGACCATTCCTGCCCCAGGAACGGCGGCCGAGCCTATTGAGGCTAAGAGAGCTGTTATAATAATGGAAAG